>JAFUZM010000232.1 GCA_017476605.1 Clostridia bacterium | reverse complement strand
TCCGTTTCTTTCTTGGCAAATTCTTTCCTTACTGTTCATTTATCCTTCCGTTATTCATATTATTACTATTTATTCATTTATACGAATTTTCGCATATAAAAAATTCTCCATTTGCTTCCGACGACGCTACGTATTCTCGTCCAGCACACGCAGCGCCTCCAGATACCCCATGACCCTGGCCCGCTGTCTCTCATCCAGCTCCCGGTACCGGGTTACGAGCATTCCAAGCTCTGTGCTCTTGTCAATGACATACCATGGGAGCTCATTTCCCCGGTTTCCTGTCTTCGATGATCCCGACAGGATCCACTCCGGCGTCACCTTCAGGGTGTCACATATGATCATGATTTTTTCCGATGTTGGATTTGTCCTCTTGCTCTTCCATTCGCTAATCGTGCTCTGCGAGATCCCGGTCTTCTGAGAAAACTCCTTCTGGGTCATCCCGATCTCCTTGAGCCTGTCAAATATCCTGTCGCCTATCGTCATGGCTGATACCTCATTGTCTTTTATATAGAAAAATGCATTCATTTATCGTGATAGTGGCCGCCACATTGAATAATAATTACAGTCACTTCGTCTGCTTTGAATACTATCCTGTTTTTCTGATCAATGCGGATGCTGCAGTAGCCACTGAAATCACCTTTAAGCATCTCGGCTTTTCCATAAGTACACTGATACCCGTTACGCATGATATCCTTTAACAGCTTGTTTACTTTTCTCAGCATCTTCTTATCTGATTGAAGCTCTGTATATTCATCCCAGGCCTCTGATTGCCATAACAGATTTCTCATTCATCATCTCCGAGGGGAGAATGCATTTCAACCATTCCCTTTTCAACATCTGCCATCCTGCGTCTCAATTCTGCTGCCTCCGAAGGAGTAAATCCGTTCTCATCTTTTAGTGAAAAGGACATACTCTGTGACCGCACCGCCTGTCTGATTAGTGCCAGGGTCGCCGCTGACATGGAAAGTCCAATTGCATTGCACAGTTCACTGTATTCTTCTCTCGTCTTTTTATCGATCTTAAAAGTAAAATTCGTCATCTCCTCCGACCTTGTAGTCATTGTTCACCTGCTTTCATAATGTGGATATAGTAGTTCCTATGGGTTCCTATGAATTAAGAATCTCATATCCGCTCCGAACAATCAAGTGCTTTTCATGTGTTATGGCACACATATAATAATGACATTCAACGTCCGATTCATCTTGTAAATGGATGAATTCGAATATATGAATTATAGGGCATAACTTACTCCTTGTCAATGTTTTCGATCCCAGTCGCAGGCGTGACATTTCTGTAATTAATTATTAACATCTCTGCAAAGGGGTCTGATCCGTATATCGATGATACCATAGGAAAAGTTGATTGGGATGATATGGAATGGTGAATACTTTCCGGTGACAGAGTGCACTGTAAAGCGGTCTGCCTGCTCTAATAAGGCGGAATGGGTGCTCTATTTCACCGTGCAGTGTGCACTCATTGAGCGACATATCTATCGCGGTGAAAGGCACCATTGTGCTGCGCAGAGATTCCCGACTAAACGCTCCAAAGTCCCGTTCAATACCAGCCTTTTCTGAACTTTGGCTCGTATCCTCCATCATCTCCGTCACCTTCGCAGGACACGTATTCGAACCCGTTTTCTTCACTCCATTGTTTCAAATCGTATTCCAGATTGCTTCCGAAATCTTCTACGACTGGCTGATAGTAATCATCTTCTGTGCAGTAATACTCAAACTCATAGTCCAGATATTCCCGGAGTCTTTTTGAGAATAAATCGCAGATTGTTTCTTTGGTCGTAAACGGATTCTTCGAGAGCAGTTGCACCAACTCTTTATCCTCAGAGACCGCTTTTGTCGGTCTTAGGATAATCCTTGCTTCATAGTGACAGTCTACGGTTCCATTTCCCGCATCCCAGACAGCAAAGCCTTTCCAATCGAATATAAAATTTTCATTCAGGAACTGCGTCAATCCTTCTTTTTCTTTGCGGTGCCACTTCCTTCTATTGTCATCCGAGTAAAGCATATATAGGATAGCGGCAAGCCTGTCTGCCATCCGCTTATTGATGCTACATTCTCTTCGGATCGAGTCAGATAGCAGTTCCGCGTCATTGCCGGGATCAGCGTTTTCCAATAGTCCGCCTGCCAAAAGATGCAGAAGCGCAGCCGCGGTTTTCCTGTCCGCATTTCCAGTTCTGATCAATTCTGTATAAACCTGAAAAGGCTCATCTATAAGATAGTTCGGACCGTTATTGTCGACGATCTCTTTGAGTGCCTTCACTATGTCTTCTATCGGTTTTGTTACCATTATGCTTATTCCTCCGCAGTTCCGGCATCAGGAAACTGTCATGTTCAAGGCCATACATGATCGGATACGTATGCCAGCCTGATCATGTATAACTATGGCGTTTTTCTCGCTAATAAAGCTTCCGAAGAAAACAACTGCTGGAAGCAGAGTCCTGAAAACAAACATCAATATGAAGTGGATTTTTCCACAGCTTTAGGTACTGCCAGGGATTACTTTTGCGGCCTCTGGTAGATGAGGTCGACATCATCCGGCTGCTTACACGATGTATTTCTCACAATCCATATAAGATGTATTCTTTATCCTGCAACTTCCTCTATAGCCGCCTTGATCTCGTCCATATTCTCTATCGTCACCACCGACCAGAAAACCCTCTGTAGACTCTTGCCCTTAAGTATCTTAACTGGTATCGGAGAGGCATCACCAAATCTTTCTATTAGCATGTCGCGCACTTTCCTGACTTTATTCCCTTTTTCTTTGCCGCTCAGTTCCCGAAAACATAACAAGTCCTCAGTATCAAGAAGATCTGTGATTTTCGACCATCCGTCTCCCATAATCAGCAGCTCATACATGATGCGAACCAGTGAAGCTCCGCACGCTACGTCTGCAGGCGCATAAGAAACCTTGCTGTTCAGATACAACCCCTTGAAATCATTGATTGCTTTCTTCAGTTCTTTATCCTCGCCGTTATCAACTTGCTCGTACCTTTGAAGTTGATTTTTCACATCCTCAATGACCTCATCCAAAGAGAACGACTTTGCCTTCAGCACTTCCCATTCGCCGTCAGAATTTGCTCGTTCATTCCATTCTTCTTCAGCCCTTGCCTTATACCTGTTCCATATCTCGGCCGCGTTCATGGATTCCCTGCAATACCGCGTCAGCATCAGGATGTCGTAGAACTGCTTCACCTGCTCATCCATCCGATCATCCTGCACGCCTATCGTATTTCTTCCAATAGTTGTCAGCTTATCGGCGAAAAGTGAATCCAGTGGAAGCACCTGATACTTTTTTGTACTGTGGACGGCAAATATATCCTCTCCTGATACCAAGCTGTATTCTCGCTTTTCTCCCTGTGTGATAAACTCAACTTTTAATTCCTGGCTCTGCGTGTCATTATCTCTGACATTTCGCTCAGCAGCAGTAAGAACGGACGGGATATCTGTGTAGTATGTAAATAACGGTAATGTGGTCTTCGGTTTCTTTGGAATATGCTTCCTGAAATGCAGCAATCCGCTTCCATCACTGATCGCCGCCTCTATTTGATTCAGTACCTCATCTATCTCGGATTCCGTTCCGGCAAAAAGCATATCTATATCAACGCTGGTCCTCTGCACCTCTTTTGGAAGGTAGAACTGCGTTGCCGCTCCACCCTTTAGCACCACTCGGTCCCCGAGCCTGTCCTGCATCTGAAGGAATAGTTCCAAATCCCACAGGAACAATTCCATCCTCCCCATATTCTTGAAACCGTAGTTCTGCATTCTTGTTTCAAGCGTCTCATGCTGGAAAGCGACTTCATCATGAAACAGTTTCTTATAATCCATGATCATTGCCCCTTTTTCATTATCTCAACGAACTTACGCGCCTCATCTGTGATGTATCTTGATTCCACAATATACCTGATATCATATTGTATGCTCCGACGGCTGGCGATTGTCACAGTCTTGCGCACATCAATATTCCCGGTTCTTTGCATATTTTCGTAAATGCGGACAAGCTCCTGCAGAGCAAGGGGATATCCATTCCTCGTCACCGCAAAATAAGTGTCCACAAACGCCTTCTCTAAACTTGCAAGACCATCTTCGGCATACTCAAAAGCATCTGTCAGATATAAGACAACCTGCGTTTCATCCCTTCCGGCATAGATAGCATCCTCGTACCTTTTCTTTAACTCTGTAGGCTCAAAGACAAGGAAACCATGTTCTACAAGTACGGATCGCACCTCTTCCTTAGCCACTTTTTCCGCGAAGAGCATGATTGGATACTGTTCCGGTACGTGGTGCATGTATTTTGCCAGAATGTCCAGCCCGGAAACATAGAAATAAAACCCCGTCTCTGCCAGAGCATCTATAAGTCTCCCGGCCTCTTTTGAAATAACGATGTTCTTCTTTCCCATCCATTCATTAAATGCAAAAGTACCTCTTCTGATTCTCTTTAAATACCCAAGCTTGACAAACTCTGATACAAGCCAGTAACGAGTTGCCCTACTAAGATCAGGGAAGATGTCTTCCACATCCGCCATTATAAAAGTCTGCTGTTCAGATAAGGCGTTCTGCAATGTTTGAAACTTATCCTCAATAGATGTTTGTTTCTTCATTTAAATTCTCCAAGATATATTCGCCAATTTAATCTTTGCGAATTTAATTGTATTTCTATCATATTATCGACATTATGCGCCCTATTTCAAGATATTTCAATATATATTCGTAAATATTATATTTACGTATTTTTTAATTTTTAGCAGCATTTACGAATTTATGTGAGCTTCCTCTTATTTTACGTCTAAATATCCCTGTTTTGTGCATCTCCGATAATAATTGCCGGGCCTCCAAGCCCGGCAATTCCTTCATTCACATCTCTCCAGCTTCTTGAGTCGACGCCACAATTGGCTGTTTTAATCCAGCGGGAAATGGTCAATTTGGCTTGGCACTGAACGGTCAATTTCTCCCGCCGCTAACATGATACCTATTCCACGTCAGAGGTACTCACTTCTCAGCTCATCAATAAGCTCAAATGGAAGCAATTCCGCACAGCCATCCGGAATCTCTTCCAGCTCAGCCACAAAGCGTCTTACCAGTTCCACAGCCTTACTGCTATGCTTCTCAATTTC
>JAFUZM010000231.1 GCA_017476605.1 Clostridia bacterium | reverse complement strand
TATCGGTCACAAAGCCACGGACACCTGCACTGCCGTCTACGGTTGCAAGCGACACCCTGCATCCAAGACGTTCAAATTCGGACACATAAAAGACATCCGCGGCGCTTCCGAATCCCATGACTACGGTGACCTCTAGCCCCTGCTCCATCAGCTTCCTTGCAAGAAAGTACAGCGGCGGAACACCGGCGCCACCGCCAACGAGGAGGGGATGGCTCCCGGCTTTACTGAGATCATAGCCGTTTCCAAGGGAACAGAGCACATCCAGCTTTGCACCGGGCCTGATCTCGGCCAGCTGCCCTGTTCCACGGCCCACAATTTTATAAAGGATCGTGACCTCATTTTCCGTTGCATCTGCAACCGAGATGGGGCGCCTTAGAAAACACCCATCCAGTTTCAGATTGAGAAACTGTCCAGGTGAGAACATAAGGCCGTCCCCCTCAAGGCGCATCTGCATCATCTGTGAGGCAATCTGCCGGTTCTCTGTTACGCTCAGGATCTTTTTCTGCATTCTGCTTTCCTTCTCTGTTTCATGCATCAATGGTGGAAATTGTCAGTGTCGTCTCCTCCAGAACGTCAAGGAGGACGCGAACGGTATCAAGACTGGTGAAAATCGTCGCATTATTTTCCGTGGCACATAGACGAATTTTCTGTCCGTCACTCTGGGAATTGGTTGCGCCTACATCACTTGTATTGATGATATAGGCAACATGTCCCTGACGGATGCTCTCCGGGATTTCATCGCTGCCCTCACTGATCTTCTTAAGTACATGTGTCCTGATTCCGTGTTCCTTAAGATAGGTCGCGGTTCCCTTTGTCGCTTCAATATTGAAGCCGAGATTGTAGAAACGGCGAATCAGCTCAAGGGCTTCTTTCTTGTCGCGATCTGCCACGGTTACCAGAACCGTTCCATAATTCTGAAGATGTACACCGGCTGCCTGAAGTGCCTTATACAGTGCGCGGTTCATCTTATCATCATAGCCGATGGCCTCGCCTGTGCTCTTCATTTCAGGGCTCAGATAGGCATCCAGACCTTTGATCTTATTAAAGCTGAATACGGGCACCTTGACATAGCAGCGCTTCTTTTCCTCCGGATACAGCTCAAAGATTCCCTGCTCCTTAAGGCTCTTTCCAAGGATGACCTCAGTCGCGATGTCCGCCAGCGAATAGCCCGTCGCCTTGCTGAGAAACGGCACTGTTCGACTGGAGCGTGGATTGACCTCGATAATATAGACATCCTCATGCTCATCTACTATAAACTGGATATTGTAAAGGCCGACAATGCCAATTCCAAGGCCCAGCTTCTTTGCATACTGCAAGATGATCCCCTTCACCCGATTGGAGATGGAGAACGTCGGATAGACGGAGATGGAATCACCGGAGTGGATGCCGGTACGTTCCACCAGCTCCATGATTCCCGGAACAAAGACATCGTGACCGTCGCAGATCGCATCTACCTCGACTTCTTTGCCGCGGATGTACTTGTCTACCAGTACCGGTTTATCGGTATCAATCTCCACCGCATTTTTGAGATAATGACGAAGCTGTGTTTCATCTGCAACAATCTGCATGGCCCGGCCGCCCAGCACAAAGCTCGGACGAACAAGCACCGGATAGCCGATTTCTGCAGCAGCCCGGACACCTTCCTCAATATCAGTGACGGCCTTTCCCTTTGGCTGCGGGATTCCAAGCTCCAGCAGAATCTTTTCAAAGCTGTCACGGTTTTCCGCCCGCTCAATGGCCTCACAATCCGTGCCAATCAGGTGGACGCCGCGCTCTTTGAGGGGCTGCGCCAGATTGATGGCGGTCTGTCCGCCAAGCGAGGCAATCACGCCCTCCGGCTGTTCAAAGTCGATAATCGCCATGACATCCTCTGGGGTAAGCGGCTCAAAATAGAGCTTATCTGCGGTTGTATAATCCGTCGACACCGTCTCCGGATTATTGTTGATGATAATCGCCTCATACCCCGCGCGGCGAATGGTCTGGACCGCATGCACCGTTGAATAGTCAAATTCCACACCCTGTCCGATTCGAATCGGGCCGGCACCCAGAACGACAATCTTTTTCTTGCCTGTAAGAATCGAATCGTTCTTTCCAAGATAGCTGGAATAGAGATAGGCAATGTACTTTCCGGTATGCAGGGTATCGACCATGCGGAATACGGGGATAATCCCGTTTGCCTTGCGAAGTGCGTAAATGTCAAGCTCAGTGGTATTCCACAGGCGGGCAATTTCCACGTCACTGAAGCCCATCTGCTTTGCCTCACGAAGCAAGGTAGGATTCTTTCCCTCCCTCACAAGACGCGCTTCCATCTCCGTAATCTTTTTGAGGCTCTCAAGGAACAGCTCGGTAATCATTGTCCGCTCATGCAGTTCCTGAATTCCGACACCGCGACGCAGCAATTCGGTCACTGCATACAGCGTATCTGCACGGAATTCGCAGACATAGTCAAGCAGCGCGTTGGTATCATAACCATCAAACTTTTTCTGCTGCAGATGGCAGACGCCGGTTTCAAGGCTGCGCACACTCTTGAGGATACATTCCTCCAGTGTGCTGCCAATGCCCATTACCTCGCCCGTTGCCTTCATCTGTGTTCCCAGCAGATTGCTGGCCGAGGTGAACTTATCAAACGGGAAACGCGGGAATTTTGCAACGATATAATCAAGCGAGGGCTCCATAGCCGCCGTACCACCGGCAACCGGAATGTCCTCAAGCGCCATTCCGAGGGCGATTTTTG
Organism: Clostridia bacterium; assembly: GCA_017476605.1. Classification (GTDB taxonomy): domain Bacteria; phylum Bacillota; class Clostridia; order Christensenellales; family Aristaeellaceae; genus Ventricola. The sequence goes on along the minus strand of JAFUZM010000231.1, from coordinate 53,924 downwards.
CTGTCACCCGGGCAATGGGATAGCCGCTGGCTTTGCTTGCAAGTGCGGAGGAACGGCTGACCCGTGGATTGACCTCAATCAGGTAGTATTTGCTGCTGTTGGGATCAAGGGCAAACTGAACATTGCAGCCGCCTTCGATTTTCAGCTCCCGAATGATCTTGATTGCGCTGTCATTGAGCATCTTAAGATCATGATCGTTGAGACTCAGAATCGGTGCAACGACCACACTGTCGCCGGTATGGACGCCTACGGGATCCACATTTTCCATTCCACAGATGGTGATGGCGGTGTCATTGCTGTCCCGCATGACCTCGAATTCGATTTCCTTATATCCGCGTACGCTCTTTTCGATCAGCACCTGGTGGACCGGGCTCAGACGGAACGCATTGATGCCGATCTCCACCAGTTCAGCCTCGTTATTGGCAAATCCGCCACCGGTACCGCCAAGGGTAAATGCCGGACGCAGGACAACCGGGTAACCGATTTCAATCGCTGCCCGCTTTGCTTCCTCAAGATTGTAGGTGATTTCACTGGGAATAACCGGTTCTCCGATGGACTGACACATTTCCTTGAAAAGCTCCCGGTCCTCGGCGCGTTCAATACTCTTACTGGGTGTGCCCAACAGCTCTACCCCGCATTCCTTAAGCACGCCCTTCTTTTCAAGCTGGATGGCCAGATTGAGGCCGGTTTGCCCGCCGATTCCCGGAACAATGGCATCCGGGCGTTCATAGCGAAGGATTTTAGCAATGTACTCAAGGGTTAGCGGCTCCATGTATACCTTATCGGCAATAGAGGTATCCGTCATGATCGTTGCCGGATTCGAATTGCACAGAACAACCTCGTATCCCTCTTCCTTGAGTGCCAGGCAGGCCTGCGTACCTGCATAATCAAATTCCGCTGCCTGACCAATGACGATCGGACCGCTGCCGATGATCAGTACTTTCTTAATATCTGTTCTCTTTGCCATTGTTGTTTCCTCCCCATGTGCCACTCATTTTTCGCTTTCAAGCACGTTTTTTCCGTACTCAAATACCGTTCTTCCCTGATGCACGGTCTTAAGGCATCGTCCATAGACCGTTGTTCCCTCAAAGGGCGTTGCTTTTCCCAATGAGAAAAACGCTTTAGGATCAATCACATATGATTCGGAGAGATCCCATATGGTATAATCGTTTTCATCCAGCGGAGTCCCAAACCGATTCCTGGGTGCATCCGCCAAAAGAGAAATCAGCCTTCCAAGGTCCAGAATTCCCGTTTTCACAAGTCCTGTATAGAGAACCGGGAAGGCGCATTCAAGACCGACAACCCCAAAGGCACTCCCTGCCAGTCCGCGGCTTTTCTCTTCGTCACTGTGAGGCGCATGATCCGTTGCGATTATGTCAATGGTGCCATCCAGAAGACCTTCAATCAGCGCTTCCCGGTCCTCCCTTGAACGAACCGGCGGATTCATCTTAAAGCGGCCGTGTTCCTGAAGATCCTGTTCATCCAGCAAAAGATAATGCGGCGCTGTTTCGCAGGTGACGTTAACGCCATCTCTCTTTGCCTTTCTGATGATGTCAACACTCTTTTTGCAGCTGATGTGACAGACATGATAGGCACATCCGGTTTCTGCCGCCAGACGCACATCCCTCCTGATCTGTCCCCATTCGCTCTCCGAGCAGATTCCCCTGTGTCCATGTTCCTTTGCATAAATGCCATCATGAATATATCCGCCGTGAAGAAGGGAGTTGTCCTCACAGTGTGCAGCAAGGATTTTTCCTTCCTTCCTGCAGCGCTCCATTAAGGCGCGCATCATGCTTTCACTCTGGACACCGCGTCCGTCATCCGAAAAGGCAATGACCCTGGGTGCAAGCCCCTCAATCTCTGAGGGCACCTCTCCCTTTTCCCCGACGGTAAGTGCGCCGTAGGGATAGATATCAATGATGCCGCCGGCTTCCTTTATCTTTTCCTCTTCAATGGAAAGATGCAGACAGCTGTCCGGAACGGGATTCAGATTGGGCATCGTACATACGGCCGTATAGCCGCCATGCGCTGCTGCAAGACTTCCCGATTTCATCGTTTCCTTATAAGAAAACCCCGGCTCTCTGAAATGTACGTGAACATCACAGAAGCCGGGGAAAAGAAAAACTTCACCTGAAAAGGAAGATGTATTGTTGTTCAATTTTTCCAACTGGAAGGGATGATTTGTCTCACTCAGCCTCATAAATTACCCTCCAATACTCTGGTATTTGCTTTAAAAACCCGAACATTTCTTGCCTGCTTGCGTAAAACAAACCGGAATCTCAAAGCCGGCGTATACTCTATCACAGGAAAAAGTTCCTGTCAAGCGTCAATTTTTCTTTTTTTGAAGGTTCGATGAGAAAAAAAGGCAATGGAAAAGCATCCATGCAAAAACATGGATGCTCATTTCTCATATGTGCACCGGTCTGTAGGCAGTGGGCTCTCTTATCTCCGGCACTCATTTGGCAGAAGGTTTATTCATTTGTAAAGGTTAGATCGAGAGGCTCCGACTGACCTGGACGCTTGACGCGCAGGACCACACTTTCCCCATCTGCCATGTTCGTGGATATCACACCAGGAAAAGACCGAAAGTTGCCATGTACAACATTAAGCCTTGTGAAGTGTAGTCTTTCCTGCACGGCAGTCAATTCCTTTCTGGCATTTGTATAATTCTCCAATCGCTTTTGTGCTCGGCTAAACAGCTCACTTGGCACAATGACAGGGAATCGTGTTCATGTGTCTAACATATTACAACAATTGAATTCTGAAATCAAAACCGAGTTTGAAGTTAAACTTGATTTTAATTTTGCCCTAAAACAGAGCATTTTTGAACTCAAGTTTCACTTTTTGCCCTCAAAAAGTGAAACTTGAGTTCAAAAAGAGCAAAATAAATCCTCTACCTTTTCGAAGTCTAGAATCTTACTATCTATTATCTTTTGCTTATCAAGGCTATCTATCAATGGGCGAGCACGATCACCTTTATGGTAGCTTTTACCACAATCTCTGAAAAACATTTTCATTTTCGCAGTTCCTTTTCGGCCAAGAAGATTCTCTCTTTTAATAGGTGGGTGATCAATAAAAGCACAAACGCCCTCTAAGTCAACAAGCATAATATCTTCAATATCGGCTTTTGCAGCCAAGTCAATAACAGATTGTGCATGTTTCAGCTTGTCTCTTAAATCTTTCCAATCTCCTTCATAAAACTGCGTTATATCTCTGGTATATGAATCAATATCATAACATAAAAACGCAGTCCATGAGAGCTTGGAGCCATATTTCTTTACACAATCAACATCAAACCATTTGCTCGTTTTTGGCATGCCGGTAACTGACTCAGCAACTTTAAATTTAATTATATATTTTATATCTTTTTTTGCAAGTTCATAAACGATATCTGTTTCTTGCTGATTCAGTATTTTCTGGATTGTTGCGTTGTGTTTATCCGTAAAATAATAAAGCAATGATAAGTAAAACTGCTTTTCTGTGTCCCCTTCGCAAATAAATGCGATCCCCCTATCGGAAGTATTATCAATCATATATCCTCCAGATACGAAGATAGGATATATGATGAATCTTCATCACCGGACATAAGTTCAAAAAGATATTCTCCTATTGACATGTCCATTTTTCGAACAGTGCAAACTAGTCCTTTTATTTTTTTACTTTGAATCCTTCTGAAGCATGCTGTGCCATCTGCGTTAGGAACTCCAACGTATATTGATTCTGGCTTTAAATATCGGATCAAATAAGGAGAATGACTTGTAATAATCAGAGAAGTATCTTCAAGTATCTCTGATAATGCTTCCAATAGATTGCGAATCATTTTCGGATGGATGCTCGTTTCAACTTCATCTACTCCCATTAGACTAATGCCGCGAAAATCTGCCACAACAGCATTTGCAATTAACCAAAAAATACGTTTTGTTCCTGTTGACATTAATTCCATACTAATTGGCTGGTTTAAGTACTTGCTTTCTATTATTAACCTAAATAATTCATTCCGAATATGATATGGAATTTTGATTTCTGCAGATCCATTTTCTGTTTCTGAAAACACAATTGCTTGATTTAGGTTTTCTTGAGCATTATCGTCTTTTGCAGTAAGAACCTGTAATTCTATATTGTTAAACTCTGGAAACAGGTCATATATCGTTTCAATGAAAAGATTATATAAATCTTCTCTTTTTTCCTTTAACATGGCCAATGTACGAGGAATATCTTCATTGCCCAATAAAAAATTATCTCCAACTTCTATCTCTATCGGATTTGGCCGAAAAGAATCATCCAGTTCTAGCGAATCGCAAACTCTATACTTAATCTCTTTTATTTGCTTAACTGCCATAGCAATATCAACATCCTTGATCAAGCTTATTGCATCAATGGCAAGGGCATCTTCTGGTAATTCAAGTTTTCTAAAGGCAGATGTTGATTTACTCGCTCGATACTTTCCTTCATCTCTCTTTAAGTATGCTGTATACTTAACGCTCTCAGTAGAACGAAGCTCCAGCGTTTCATCAATGATTCTTGCCCCTGTTCCTTGATCGTTATACCAAACAAAGCTAAAACTATATTTGACATATTGGTACTCACCCAAAGATGGTTCTTCAAATTCGATTCCAAAAATATAGTTTTTATTTTCAAGCGCAGGTGTGAGTGGTATTCCCTTTCTCCATCGCATTTTTGCTTTTCTAACTTTTGCTGCGTCAGATATAAAATCCAATCCAAACTGAATTGCTTCCAGCAGATTTGACTTTCCGTAATTATTTGGAGAAACTAAAGAAATCATTTTTGAACAGTCCAAGGTTGTTAATGCTATATTCTTATAGTTTCCAACAGTAATTCGTTTTATTTTCATCTAATCCCCCTTCTTTCAACAGCAAAAGAATATATCATATAATTCTCTAAGTCAAGCGGAAATATGAGTTTCAAAATGAATTTTTGCTATTTTTGGCATATTATTTACATTAAGACCACTTTTTTCGCGCTCTTGATGCTTAATGACTTTCAGGCATCTTTCTAGAAATCAAGCTCTTTTATGATATTCTCAAGTCAGAGATTAAATGCAAATGTCTGTTGATCCTGCAGGCTCATTTTTATGGTCTCACGCATCCAAAACGAGAGACAAATAACTGCAAAACAATTAAAAAGAAAAAACCGGATCATCTCTGATCCGGTTTTGGCTCCCCAGGTAGGGCTCGAACCTACAACCCTTCGGTTAACAGCCGAATGCTCTGCCATTGAGCTACTGAGGAATGTCGTTCCATCGAACGTATGAAATTATATGCTTTTTATTCTCCGGTGTCAATCTGTTTTTCAAAAAAAGATTGTTAAATTTATAACAATGCCGGTTTGTGCTCTTGACTCGATTGATTTCTTTCGCTGTCGGCCTTTTCCCTCTTTCTGAATTGTGGTATACTCTCATTGAGGTGATACTATGAATCGATTAAATCCTGAGTTCGAGCGAAAAATCCGCAGGTTCACGATTCCCAACCTGATGCAGTATATCGTCATCGGCCAGGGAATTGTATTTGCATTAATGTATATCTGGCCGAAATTAGGCTATCGTCTCTATTCCCAGATCGGTTTGAGTCGTGCTTCGCTGTTCAGAGGCCAGATCTGGCGGCTGATTACGTTTGTCTTTGCACCGCCCTCCAGTTCCCCGCTCTTCCTGATCTTTGCCCTCTACTTCTATTACATGATCGGGTCAAGCCTTGAGAGACTATGGGGAACCGTAAAGTTCAATCTGTTCTATTGGGTCGGAATGCTGGGCGCGATTCTGGCTGCACTCATTACCGGCCGCTCGGATAATTCCTATCTCAATCTTTCCCTCTTTTTTGCCTTTGCATCCATATGGCCGGACAATGAAGTGCTTTTGTTCATGATCCTTCCGATCAAAATGAAATATCTTGCACTGTTTGATGCTCTGATTTTCATTTATCAGTTTATCGTCGGTTCTCTCTCCGTAAAAGTAACTATTGTATTGTGCCTGCTGAATGTCTTCCTCTTCGTCGGCGGCGATCTGATTCAGACGTTCCGAAATGAAGTGCGCTATTTCAAAACCCGCCAGAACTTCCGTAAAAACATGTGGCACTAAAAAACGGTGGAGCAAAGAAACTCTTTGCTCCACTTTTTTTTATTAGAAATCGCAGTTTCCCGGAGTACGCGGATATGGGAGGACATCGCGGATGTTTTCAATATCCGTCAGATACATCACCAGACGTTCAAATCCCATGCCAAAACCGGAATGCGTGCATCCGCCAAAGCGACGGAGATTGACATACCAGTCCATCTGCTCCTTGGAAATATGCAGCTCATCCATCCGCTGACAGAGCAGCTCATAGCGATCCTCACGCTGGCTGCCGCCCATGAGTTCACCGGATCCCGGGACCAGAAGATCCACGGCAGCAACGGTTTTCCCGTCCGGATTCTGATACATATAGAAGGCCTTGATATCCTTTGGCCAGTCATAGACAAATACCGGAGATTTGAAATGCTCCTCTGTCAGATACTTCTCATGCTCCTTAAAGATATCCTCGCCTGCCACAGCCGGATGTTCAAACTCCTTCTTGGCATTTTGCAGAATGGAGATGGCCTCCGCATGCGTGACGCGTGCCACATGGCTGTCAAGCAGCGCAGTGAGCTTTTCGATCAGGTTGCTCTTGGCATAGCCCTGTAAGAACTGAAGTTCGGGCATGGCCTTTTCCATGACCTCACGTACGACACTCTTGAGGAAGTGTTCCTCCACATCCATCAGCTGCTGCAGATCACAGAAGCAGATTTCCGGCTCGATCATCCAGAACTCAGCGGCATGTGTCTTGGTGTTGGAGTTCTCCGCACGGAACGTCGGGCCAAAGGTGTAAATGCGCTTATAGGCCAGTGCGTAGGTCTCGCCTTCCAGCTGGCCGGTGACGGCAAGAGAGGTCGGCTTTCCGAAGAAATCGTCCTCGGGCTTTACACAGGTTCCGGGGGCTGCGGCGGTGACCGTAAAGGTATTTCCGGCACCCTCACCGTCATTAGCCGTAATCAGAGGCGTATGGACATATACATATCCACGGCTCTGAAAATAATTATGCACTGCCTGGGCTGCCACAGAACGAACACGGAAAACCGCCTGGAACAGGCGCGTCCGCGGACGAAGATATGCAATATCCCTTAAGAATTCCAGTGTATGACGCTTTGGCTGCAGCGGATAGTCCTCCGGGCAATCTCCCTCAACCTTGATGCTTTCTGCCTGCATCTCAATCTCGCCATTGCGCCCTTTGACGAGTGTCCCGCAGGCTGTAATGGCAGAGCCGTTTCGAATCGCCTGTACATCAGCAAAGCCATTGATGGACTCATCGTATACAATCTGCATGTTGGCAAAAACCGTGCCATCAAAAAACTCCATGAAGCCGATGTTTTTCTGTTTTCTGTGGTTGCGAACCCATCCCTGGACAGCAACCTTTTTTCCCTCACTGGCAGAATCAGCCAGAATCTCTCTCAGATCCCGTACGTCCATTTCTATCTCCTCTGCAGGTAAATTAGGATTTGTTGATTTGCAAAGCCAATTTGTCAGGTACCTGCTTCCTGACAAGGGCATGGATCTTTATTCAGGGAAAAGTAACCCTGCAAGTTTTGAGGCAGAAGCACCCGGAAAGGTGCTTCTGCCTTTCGTAATTTCATCGTTTACATGCATCAGATATCGGATTCGGAATCATTTTCCTCATCAGGAACAGGGGCTTCATCCACCATTTCCTCATCCTGCGTGCCGGTTTCCTCGGGGAGCTCCTCCGACGTCTCCTCCGGCTCTGCAGCCGTCACGGAGACAATCTTGCTTCCCTCATCAAGGCGCATAACACGAACGCCCTGAGACATACGTCCCACAACGGAAATGGAACTGACCGGGGTTCTGATGATGATTCCCTCATTTGTGATGGCCATGAGATCCAGGAAATCAGGCAGAACCATCATGGAAACGAGCGGGCCGGTCTTATCCGTAATCTTCATGATACGAATGCCCTTACCGCCACGTCCCTGAACGCGGTATGCATCCAGCTCACTGCGTTTTCCGAATCCCTTTTCCGTAATCGTAAGCACGGTTGCATTCTTGCGAACCTTTTCAAGGGCCACGATTTCATCCACGGATTCAGTGAAGGAATCCTCGGACACATCCTCGGTTGCCTCCTCGATGATTTCCTCCTCCGGCTCCTCTGCAGCTTCCTCGGCCTTTGTGCCGACGCCCTTGAGGCGGATGGCACGAACGCCTCTTGCCTGACGGCTGAGGATACGGATCAGGTTTTCATCAAAGCGGATGACCATGCCGGCGCGGGTGGCAATCATAAGCTGATCCTCACCGGAGGTGAGCTCAACGCCCACCATCTCATCTTCATCATCAAGATTGATGGCAATGAGTCCGGATTTACGCAGATTGTCAAAATCAGTAAGCTCACAGCGCTTGGCAATGCCGCGACGAGTGACCATGACGATCCGGTAGCCCGTATGATCCCTTGGAAGCGGAATCATCGTCGTGACCTTCTCTCCACCGTCAAGTTGCAGCAAATTGACAATCGCAGTTCCCTTGGCTGTACGTCCGGCCTCCGGAATCTCATATCCTTTCAGCTTGTACACCCGTCCACGGTTGGTAAAGAAGAGAATCTCGTCATGCGTCGAGCAGGAAAGCATCTGACTTGCAAAGTCTTCCTCTTTTGCTGTGAGACCGGTGATTCCCTTTCCACCCCGCTTCTGGCTTCTGTACGTATCACTGGCAATGCGTTTGATGTATCCGAAATTCGTGAAGGTAATGACGATATTTTCCTCCTGAATCAGATCTTCCGGATCAATCTCACCCTCCATTGCAGAGAACGTCGTCCTGCGCGGATCCGCATACTTGGTTTTGATTTCAAGAATCTCGCTGCGGATGATGCTCAGCACCATCTTCTCGTCGGCAAGGACTGCCTTAAGATACGCGATGGTTTTCTCGAGCTCCTGGTATTCTTCCTGGAGCCGTTCCCGTTCCAGACCGGTGAGACGGGCAAGGCGCATATCAAGAATTGCCTGCGCCTGACGATCCGAAAGCGAGAAGCGTGCCATGAGTTCGGCCTTGGCAACTGCGGTATTCGCACTGTTGCGGATGATCTGGACAATCTCGTCGATGTTGTCGAGGGCAATCAGCAAGCCCTCAAGAATATGTGCCCTTGCCTCAGCCTTGTCGAGCTCATATTTTGTTCTGCGGACAATGACGTCTTTCTGATGCTCCAGGTAATAATAGATGATCTCCCGAAGCGTCAGAATTTTCGGCTCTCCATCCACCAGGGCCAGCATAATGGCACCAAAGGTATCCTGGAGCTGTGTGTGCTTATAGAGATAATTCAGCACGACAATCGCACTGACATCCTTCTTAAGCTCAATGACAATACGCATGCCCTCGCGGTCGGATTCATCGCGAATATCGGAAATCCCCTCAATTCGCTTTTCGTGAACCAGTCCGGCGATCTTTTCCACCAGCTGCGCTTTGTTGACCATGTACGGCAGCTCGCTGATGACGATGCGCTGCCGACCGGCATTCATCGGTTCAATGTCCGTTTTTGCACGAACAAGAATTTTACCACGGCCGGTGGTATACGTGTCAAAGATTCCTTTTTTGCCCAGGATGATGCCGCCGCCAGGGAAGTCGGGTCCCTTGATGACCTGCATCAGTTCCTGGCTCGTTACCTCGGGGTTGTCAATCATCATGACGACACCATCAATAACCTCACCCAGATTGTGTGGCGGAATATTGGTGGCCATGCCAACGGCAATACCGTTTGAACCGTTTACCAGAAGGTTCGGGAAGCGGCACGGCAAAACCGTCGGCTGCATCAGCGTTTCATCAAAGTTCGGATAAAAATCAACGGTTTCCTTGTCGATGTCCGCGAGGAGCTCCAGGTTGATTTTGCTCATCCGCGCTTCCGTATATCGCATGGCTGCGGCGCCATCGCCATCGATGGAACCAAAATTTCCCTGTCCGTCTACGAGAGGATACCGTGTGGCAAAATCCTGTGCCAGACGAACTAATGCACCGTATACGGAGGAATCTCCGTGAGGATGGTATTTACCCAGAACATCGCCGACAATACGGGCACACTTTCTATAGGGCTTATCCGGTGTTACACCCAGTTCATGCATGGCAAACAGGATGCGGCGGTGGACAGGCTTGAGACCATCACGTACATCTGGAAGTGCACGGGTGATGATGACTGCCATTGCATAGGAAATAAAGGATTTCTTCATTTCCTGTTCCAAATCAATCGGATGCAGTCGATCCAGGTCCGTTGTATTCCCAGGAACGTGATCACTAAAATCCATTCCAGTCTCTCCTTTCTTTAAACATCCAGGTCAATAACCAGTTTGCTGTTTTCAGTTATGAATTCACGGCGGGGCTCCACTTCCTCGCCCATCAGCAGACTCATGATTTCATCTGCTGCAATTGCATCCTCAACGGATACGCGAAGCATCGTCCTCTGGCTGGGATCCATGGTTGTCGCCCACAGCTGCTCTGCACTCATCTCACCGAGGCCTTTATACCGCTGAATATCCGGCTTCTTATCCCGTCCGATTTCATCCAGCGTCTTCTGCAGCGCGGCATCATCGTAGCAATACTGTTCCTGCTTCTGGAAGGTCACCTTGTAAAGCGGAGGCTGTGCCGCATAGACATGTCCCTGCTCAATAAGCGGACGCATATACCGATAGAAGAACGTCAGCAGCAGAATACGAATGTGGCTTCCATCAACGTCGGCATCCGTCATGCAGACAATCCGGTCATATCGCAGTTTCGAAATATCAAACTCATCCCCGACGCCACAGCCAAACGCCGTGATCATCGCCTTGATCTCGTCGTTGGCAAGAACCTTGTCAAGCCGGGTCTTTTCTACGTTCAGAATTTTACCGCGAAGGGGCAGAATTGCCTGGAAATGACGGTCACGGCCCTGCTTGGCGCTGCCACCGGCCGAGTCGCCCTCGACCAGGAAGATTTCGCACTTGGACGGATCCTTTTCGGAACAGTCTGCCAGTTTTCCCGGAAGACTGGCACTTTCAAGAACGGTTTTGCGCCTGGTCATCTCACGTGCCTTGCGCGCGGCTTCCCTTGCCCTGCTTGCAGCCAGGCAGCGATCAAGGATGGACTTTGCAATCTGCGGATTTTCCTCAAGGAAATCCGTCAGCTGCTTGTTGACAACACCACTGACCGCCGTCCTTGCCTCGCTGTTTCCAAGCTTTGACTTGGTCTGGCTCTCAAACTGAGGATCCTCAAGCTTTACCGAGATGATGGCCGCGAGACCTTCCCTCGTATCCTCACCCGTCAGATTGGCATCTGAGGCTTTCAGAATGTTGTGCTTGCGTCCGTAATCGTTGATGACCCGCGTCAGTGCCGTACAGAAGCCGGAAAGGTGCGTGCCGCCATCCGGGGTATGAATGTTGTTGACAAAGGCGAACACATTCTCGTTATAGCTGTCGTTGTACTGCATGGCAACCTCAACGGTTGTCGTTCCAACCTTGCCGCCAAGGAAGATCGGCTCCTGGAAAAGCACCTGTTTGTTTTTATTGATGTACCGGACAAATTCCCGAATACCTCCCTCGTAATGGAAGGTCCGCTCTTCGGGCGTTTCCTTTCTGAGATCACGGAACACAAATTTCAGACCGGCATTGAGGAAGGCCATTTCCCTGAACCGTGTTTTGAGCGTATCAAACTTAAAATCACCGGTTTCGAAAATTCCATCGGCATCCTGGCCCTTGACATCCGGCCAGAATGTAATGGTGGTGCCCGTCTTGTCGGTTTCACCAATAACTCTCAGGTCGTAGAGATATTTGCCACGTTCATATTCCTGTTCATAGATCTTTCCATCTGTATGAACGCGGACAATCAGATGCTTTGAAAGCGCGTTTACCACGGAGGCACCGACGCCGTGAAGACCGCCGGAAACCTTATAACCGCTTCCTCCGAACTTGCCGCCCGCATGCAGAACCGTCAGGCAAACCTCAACGGCAGGCCGTCCCATCTGCGGATGAATGCCAACCGGAAATCCACGGCCATTGTCCTCGACCGTACAGGATCCATCCTTATTGAGCGTCACAAGAATCTCTGTACAGAAACCGGCCAGGGCTTCGTCTACTGCATTGTCGACAATCTCATATACCAGATAGTGCAGTCCGCGTTCATCCGTTGAGCCGATATACATGCCCGGACGTTTACGCACGGCCTCAAGTCCTTCAAGGACCTGAATCTGGTTTTCGTCGTAGGCGCCAACCTCAACCTGTTCATTATCCTCCGGCAGAATTTCGATGGATTCAAGTTCCTGTTCCAATTCCTCGGATGCTGCTGCCGTTACCTGCTCTTCATTATTCATCTCTTTCCCTCACTTCCTTCTCATATCTCATCATGCTGCATATCAAGCATCGTTTTATAGTCCTGTCCCTGTGACCTTTGTGCAAGTGTCACAGCGGAAATTGCAGATAAATAGATTCTTGGATTTTCTGTGACACCGCCTGGTTTGCGTGCGCCGCCACAGATGACGGCACTCTTTGCCACAATTCCCTGTTTTGCCAGTATCCGATTCTGTTTTCGAATCTCTCTCATCATCGCACCAGAGGCCATATTGCTGTCTCTGCTGAGATCAATGATTGCAATGATGTTTCTTCCGTCTACACTGACATTTTCACCCAGATGCAGCGTCACAAGAACCACTCTCCCTGAATCTATTAACGGAAAAGTTAATCCTATGAATTATACCAAAAATCCTTTAAAAAAGCAATTTTTCGCCGCTTTGAAACCTTGGAAAAGATATTAATTTTCAGATAATAATTTCCCTAATAATTTATGACTATTTCACAATGTTACAGATCGCAAAAAAATAGCTTCGCGAGAGCGAAACTATTTGAGTGTTTCCATCATGATGCCGATCAGCTTTGCAGCTGTATCGAGGTTTCCGCCATAACTCATTGAAACCAGCAGTGCCCCCTCCGGATTGCAGGAATAGGCCTCCAAGCCTTTCAGTGAATCTGCTGGAATTCCATATATTCCCTCGGTTCCATCTGTCGCTTTTGCCATCCCGGTGGACAAGTCAATGCCATCGACCTGGATGACGCCGCTCTCGATATAAGGCGAAAGTTCAACGAATATGGTCTCTGCTCCCTCATCCAGCAGCAGGTTGTGAAACTCGGAGAGTGGCATGAGCATCACATCCCCCTGATGTGCGGCCAAATAGGTCGAGTACTGCATTCGTACATAAATATCTTCACTCAGAAGATTGATGTTCATTGATGTCAGCAGTTCCTGCTCCGGACACGCCTCTTTAAGAAGCGGCCAAAGCACTCCCTCAAGAGTTTCAGCCTCTGCGTATCCATTCAGAATGTACAATTCTGTTTTTTTCTCCTCAGGAGGCCGATACTCCGTCATATCAAAAACAATAGAAATGCCAAAAACACTGATCACCAGAGCAAGCAGGTATTTCCACCATCCATAATGGAAATGTGTTTTAAGCTTTGATTTTGTGATACTTATATCTGCCATATCATTCCAGCTTTCTTAAAGTCTCACGCTATTTTAACAAAAGAGAAGCGTTGATACAAGCCCCCGCCGAAATTGAGCGCAGCATCCTATTCCCCAAGAAGGAAGGATACCGAGAGGTGCAAAGAGAGACCGCACCTCTCAAAAGCGCGGTCTCTCCTGGGTATACAACATCAGAAACGAAACGTGTAGCGCAAGCATAACGCCTTCCGTGCTCAGCGAAGCTTTTTCCGAATCCATCCTGTCAGTAAATCAAGAAGGAAAACGGTGACAATGACCGTGAGCAAAATGATGCTGACACGTGGCCAGCGGGCAGCCTGGATGGCAAAAATCAGCGTAGCACCAATGCCACCGGCACCGACAAGACCTAACGTACTGGCGCTGCGCACTGCAATTTCAAAGTGATTGAGGACCAGTGAGGCATATATGGGCATGAGCTGTGGAATGCGGGCAAAGAACATGGTCTGAATGCCATTGGCGCCTACCGCCTGGCAGGCTTCCACTGCTGTCTCATCCATGCGCTCCATTTCCTCTGTAAAGAGTTTCCCAAGCATACCGATCTGATGGATGCCAATGGCAAGCACGCCGGCAAACGGTCCGGGTCCTACGACCTTGATGAAGATAATGGCATATACCAGTTCAGGAAAGGCACGAAGAACATCCAGGACGAACTTGCCGATTCGGGGCACAATGGGATTTTTCCACAGATTCCTGGCGGAAAGCAGCGTAAACGGGATTGCCAGCACCGTTCCGACCGAGGTCCCGAAAAACCCAATCGCGATGGTCATAATCATCAGGGAAAAGATATCCTCCGTTCCCCCGGTATAAAAAGCATTCCAGTCCGGGCGAAGGAAGCTGCGCATTGTTCCACGGAAGCTGCCCCATGAGAAATACCGGAAGGTGCTCCAGTCAATATCCCATGCGCACCAGATCAGGATCGCAATGACAAGCAGTGTCAGAAGGAAATGTTTCCATTTGGCTGAACTATGCATGTTATTTCAGCCTCCTTCGAATGGCTTCAGACACGGCATCCACAATGACCACGACCACAAAGATAAACAGAATAATGATAGAAACGCGTTCATAGCGGAAAAGGCCCAGTGCTTCATTCAGCTTGACGCCAATACCACCGGCTCCGACATACCCGAGGACCGTAGAGGCACGGACGTTCAGTTCAAAGGCATAAAACGTATAACTGAGGATACTGGAGGTCACCTGTGGCCACACTGCCCAGACAGCAATCTTAAGCTTGTTGGCACCAACGGCCATCGCTGCCTCCAGAGGCGCAAGGTCAATGGTTTCAATGCTTTCAAAGATCAGCTGTGAGGTAACACCGAAGGTAAAAATCGCAATGGTAATGACACCGGTTGCCTCACCGATGCCGATAATGGCCACCAGCAGTGCTGCCAGCAGCAGATTTGGAATGGTACGGATGATATTGAGAAAGAAACGGAAGATATGCGTTACAATGGGATTATCCGTGACGACGGTGGTTGCCATGAAGGCAAAGGGAATGGCCAGGAGCACTCCAAGGACGGTTCCAAGTGCGGACATCTTGAGTGTCTTCACCATGGGATCCAGCAATCGGTTCAGATACTTGAAATCGGGATTGGCCAGTTTGCGCAGAAACACGCTGACCTGTCCGATGTTGCCAGCCAGCTGCTTGAAATCCGCATTGGTATAACGGATGGAGCCGATCAGACAGATGGCCAGAATGACCACGACAAACAGCGTTTTGTACCATTGAAAGTGAACGGTATCTTTGATTTTCATTGTTACCGCTCGCTTTCTTTCAGGAACGAATCGCCCTTATAGACCATCTCGAGCACATCATTGGTCAGCTCCTCCGGCTTTCCGTCAAACACCAGTTGCCCATCCTGCAGCGCCAGGATACGGTCTGAAAACTGCCGGGCAAGGCCGATGGAATGGATATTGACCACCACCGTCTTTTTCATCGTGGTATTGATGCTTTTTAGCTCGGAAAGTATTTCCTGACTGGTGGCAGGATCAAGAGATGCGACGGGTTCATCTGCCAGAATAATGCGGGCCTCCTGAAACAGGGTTCTGGCAATGGAGACACGCTGCTGCTGTCCGCCGGAGAGATTGTCACACCGCTCATGCAGCTTATCCGAGAGTTCCACCTTCTTGAGCACCTCATTGCACAGTGCATAGTCCTCCCGTGAAAAAAGGCCAAATATGCTTTTAAATGTGGAATAGTATCCCAGTTTGCCTGAGAGGACATTCTTTTGAACGGTAGAACGCTTGACCAGATTGAATTGCTGGGAAATGAGGCCAATGGTACGGCGAATGTGCTTGAGTTCCCGCTTATTGGCCTTGGTAATGGATTTCCCGTCGATGGTGATTTCGCCCTCCGTAATGTCATTCAGTCGGTTGATTGAACGCAGCAGAGTGCTTTTTCCAGCCCCACTTAAACCAATGATGGAGACAAAGTCTCCATCATTGATTGTGAGGTTTACATCGATCAGGCCCTTTACCCCATTGGGATAGGTTTTGGAAACGTGATCAAATATAATCATATTCTTTTATTAGTCAGCAGCCAGCGCAATATACTCAGCGATGGTGTCGTAGTCCGCCTCATTGGCAGGCACATATCCGTTATGTCCCCAGGTATTCATGATCGCGAGGCCCTCTTCATCTGCGGCCATCTTGAGGAAGGCGTCAGAGATCGCAGCCTTGGTTTCATCGGACAGCTTGGGATTGACTGCTACGGCATCATTCGGGATATCGCCGTCGGACAGCTTGGCGACCTTCAGAACTTCATAGAGATCATAGGGATTGCCGTTGTCGTCAAGTACAGCCTTGGCAAATACATAGCGGCTGCCCTCGAAGGTGAAGCAGGCATCTACCTGACCGTTGATCACGGCGAGGATCGCGCTCGGGATAGAGGTAATATTGACCCAGTTGCAGCTGTCGACATCAATGCCAAGTTTCTTCATTTCGGCCACGGGATAGATGTAACCGGATGCAGAGGAAGCGCCGAGATAAGCAATGGTCTTGCCGGCAAGGCCTTCATATCCATCAATACCACTGTCTGCACGAACCAGCACTTCTGCCTTGAAGTTGCCGACAACCGTTCCCTCAATCAGCTGTTCGGTTTCCTGGTCATAGTCAGTCAGCGTGGAGGACAGGATTGCCTGAGCCACACCCATTTCACGGGCCTGAGCATAGGTGGCCGGAGGCATAATGCCAACGTCAACTGTGCCGGATTCCATCGCTTCCACAATTCCGTTATAGCTGGTAGCAACCGTTACGGTCACCGGAATGCCCAGCAGATTGCTCATGTAACTGGAAAACTCAGCTGTGGTGGCATCCGCAGTTTCCGTATTGGTGGGAACAAACTGGATGCGCAAAGCGTCGACGCCAATCCCATCTGCCATTGCAGAAAGACTGGTCAGTAAAAGAACAGCCATGATGAGAGCACAAACGATTTTTTTCATCTTGAATTCCTCCATGCAAGTATTTGAATTTCTTTGGGGTTTCCGGAAGAATTATAAACTTTTTTCGTAGTCTGTTCAATATAGTTCGTGTATTTACCCGGATTATTTCTGATTTTCTCTCAAAAGAAAGAACCCGTTCGTGTTTATACATCCACAATCATGAATCCGATATTCATCGCCTTTTCCATGCAGCCTTTACTGCTCAGGTGCATCAGGTGCGTTTTTTCCATCGCTGCCTCCGGAAGTGCGGCGCGAAGACAATCCAGAGAAAGATGAATGTTTCCAGGAGCACTGAATTCGGTGGCTTCCATATAGATGGCGGCAATTTGATCGTGGGATTCAAGAAACGCAGTCAGTTCATCTGTCCGACATGTGTCCGCCGAATAAAAAACGCCACCCTCCGGTGTTTCCAGTTCAAAGGAAAAGCATGTCAGATGCGGATCGTGAACGGTTTTAACAAACCGAAAACTGCTGATTGCGCGAAAACCCGTAACCTCCGATGGAACCTCACAGACATAATAGGCATCCGGGATTCCAAATTGTTTTAGCAGGAGCCTTACGCTGTCTGCGTAATCAGGCTCATCCGCAGGCAGGACAATATGTGCCTTGATTTCCAGAGCAAAAAAGCAATAGAAAACCAGCGATCCAAGGGATCCGCAATGATCGCTGTGCGTATGAGAAATCGCTATATGTATCTCTTTGAGTCCGGTCAGCACTTCTCTTGAGATCAGCCGCTCAAATACTGTTTCTCCACAGTCGAGCAAAAGCAGCCGATCCTCTTCCCGAATATAAGCGGCAGTATTCCCCTCAGTAGGATTGAAGGCCGCGCCACGTCCCAGAAAAGTCAGTGGTTCTCCTCCCATTTTCCTGTTTTCTGTCCAAAGCATTTGCGAGTCTCCTTTCGTCAATTCCGTACTGCCTTGAGGCAGAACTCAAAGAAAAAAGAGTCATTTAATGGCATAACAATGCAACGACTGAGTAACTCAGGTTCGATGATTGAATTGTTTTTTAACAAGCTCTTCTGCAGCCTGATCATTGACTTGGTCAAGGTGATAAAGTATGTGGTATAGCTTCTTTACTATCCACTGTTTACGTGATATACTTCTTTTAATTTCAATGGCAACAACTGTATAATTCCCGGATGAATGGCTGCCTGGTGTATCGCCGTGTACCTTGGCTTGATGCTCATTTTGATCATCGTCATCCGGGAGAATCCCAGGAAGGCAACACGAGGATGCTAATGATTTCTACTATCATCTTTTGGAGAAAAGAATATGGAAGATTACTGGAAATGCCCCGTCTGCGGAGAACTATCGAATACGGGAGAGTACTGTAATCGTTGCGGAGTAAGTAAGGATAGCTCTTATGATGCTCCAAAGACGATCGAGGAACTTCAGGACTACTGTTATCGGCATAGAATGCCACTTAACACAATGAGATTCTTTGTAGGCGAAAACTATGAGGAAGCCCAAGCATTTGGAATCTATCAAGAGGGCGATCAATTTATCGTTTATAAAAACAAGGCTGATGGTAGTCGTGCAGTGCGCTATTCCGGCCCAGATGAAGCATATGCTGTCAATGAGCTCTTCCAGAAACTGTTGGAAGAGTGTCACAACCGTGGAATTTTCCCTGATAAAAGTCCTGCTGCTGCGAAAGAAGCTATCAGGGAATACGCAAAAAGAAGAATACAGTCACTTATAGGATGGGTATTCATCATCATTCTAGCTCTATGGCTGAAGGTAACCATTTTTCCAAGCCACGATCATGATGGATACTATATATTTGATGATGCCGGTCTTTATTATCGCTACGCTTTGTCCTGGTATTATGATGATGCAGAGGATAGTGGCTGGTATAAAACCAAAGCACCAAAGGTAGATCATCTTGATAAGTACTATGAAGGAGATAATTACAGATCATCCTGGAACGGAAGCGATTTTGAGCAAACTACGATTTGGGAAAAACTGAATGATACCAGTACAAGTTCCCTGCTTTATAGTTTAATTTTTGATGACGATTATGATTCTGATGATTCTGATGATTCTGATGATTATAATAGCTGGGATTCTGATGATACAGATTGGGACTCTGATTGGTAATGATAAGACATGCTACACATTTAAAGGGATTCCGTCAATAGCAATTCATGCCTGAACGAATGGAAAACATTCAAATGCAACAAAAATCAGCAGTGTGGATTTGGAAAAGATTCATTCTCAGGAAAAACTTGCACTGCAGGTTCTGACTACTGAAAAAGGCTCGATGCAAAGCATCGGGCCTTTCTAATCGCTTAGGCAGTTTTGTGGCTTTCGTTCCAAAGACGCTCAGCTGTGGCACGCCAGTTTTCTGCGTACTGATCACACTTTGAGCAAAGGTGATCCACCGATTCCGGCGACTGGGGATCCGTGGAATGTGCCCCGGTCTTCTCAACCACACTGCGAAGCATATCCGGATTTTCCAGCATCGGGCACGGGCGCAGATGATTGTCGTTGAAGGGCTGACCATCATGATAGGCCATGAAGATCGGGCTGCGAAGGCAATCCAGCAGACTCATGTCATGGATGTTTGCATTGGAATAGTGAATGAATACGCACGGATCCACATCGCCGCTGGCGTTGATATGCAGATAACGACGTCCTCCTGCAATGCATCCGCCAACATATTCACCGTCATTTTGGAAATCCATTGCAAAAATCGGCTTTGTTGCGCGGATCTCACGAATCCGATGGTACATGTATTCCCTCTGCTCTGGATTCGGCAGAAGCTCAGGAGCGGCATCGTTTCCAACTGGCATATAATGGAAATACCAGATGAAACGGGCACCCATTTCGCAGATATAATCAATATACTCATCCGATGCGATCGAATGAACGTTGGCACTGGTATAGCAGGCAGAGATGCCATATGGCAGGTGCTTTTCTTTGAGCAGCTGCATGGCATGCGTCGCTTTCTGATAAACGCCATCTCCTCTGCGGCCATCCGTGGCCTGCTCATCTCCCTCAAGAGAGATCGCGGGAATGAAGTTCTTTACCCGCAGCATTTCATCTGTGAACGCATCATCAATCAGTGTTCCGTTTGTGAAAGACAGGAACTGACAATCCGAATGCTTCTCACAGATGGCAATGAGGTCCTTTTTCCGGACAAGCGGTTCGCCTCCGGTATAGATGTACATGAAGATGCCCATTTCCTTGCCCTGAGAGATAATTGAGTCAATATCCTCAAAGCTGAGATTCAGCTTATTTCCGTATTCTGCAGCCCAGCATCCCGTGCAATGAAGATTGCAGGCGCTTGTCGGATCAAGAAGAATTGCCCATGGAATATTGCAGTTGTACTTATTCCTGTATTCCTCCTGCTTCTGCCATCCGAGAATATTTCCGTTCAGGAAGAAATTTTGAAAAATCGCTTTAAGAACGCTGGAATCTGTTTCTGTCATAAGATCCATGACAAGCTTATGCATATTGTTGTCCGGATCGTTGATGACATTGCGAATGGCGTCTCGCTGTGCAGGAAAAGAATTGGGACCGGTCCCTGCAAGGCGATCTACCCAAGCCATCAGCTTCGGGGCATTCTTCTCTGGATCCTTTTCCAAATAACCAAAAGCTGTATTGAGTGCCGCTTTCTTTAAGCTATCCGTTAAGCCCATTATCCATACTCCTTCAAAAAAGTCTTATGATCAACGGTAGCATTATAGAAACGAAACACACTCTTGTGAATGGACAAAAGCCGGTGGGTGTCTAAATCTAACACACTTTGAGGGCTTTGTGTAAATTCATCTTAACGGGCTCAGGAGGGCTCAGATTAGCCCTCTGAGCGTTCAAAGACCACGCTCCTCGTCGGTAAAGGGAATATACTTTTGCTCGGATTTATAGAGCGAATTCTTGATCTTGTAAAAACGGGGATGCTGCCGCCATCCGCCGGAGGTGCAGTTTGCGGTGATGCAGATTTCCGTATTGGGAAGCGCAGCCATCAATGCTTCTTTTTCCTCCTCAGAGATTCCCGTTTTTACTCGCGAAATCCAAAGCCGTTTCAGTTGTTTCATCTCATACAGCGGCGTAAGGTCTTCGATTCTCGTTCTGCTGAGGTTTAAATCAATGAGATTTGGAAGATCAAGCAGCGGCGTGATGTCTGTAATATCATTCATGAACAGTTCAAGATATTCAAGCTCCTTAAGACTGCTCAGTGCACTGATATCCGTAATCCGGTTATCCGCCAAAATGAGATAGTGAAGATCCGTCAGCCCGGAAACAAAGGAGATGTCCTCAATGGAATTATGCCCGAGGTCTAGAGCATGAAGCTGCCAGCAGTAGCGGATCGTTTCATAGGTGGATGTCCCATACCGGGGCTTATCATCCGGATTCCTTATAGTTGAGAAGGCTTCTGCATCTGTGCGGATACGGTATTTTGCCGCACGCATTGTCCATCCAAACCTGATATTCGGAAAGGTTTCATGGAGCAGTTCCATCGTCTCTTTTTCCATTCTTGTATTGAACATGGAGACAGATTCAAGAGAGGGCATCTTTTTGAGAACCTCAACAAACTCCTCAAAGTCCTCTATTTTTGTTTTCCCAAGGTCAAGCGTCTTCTGATCCTCGCTCAGCGTGAGCCCATATGCCTCAAAGGTCTCCCCCATGGCACAGGCTGCTGCAAAAAGCAAAATGTAGACGATCACGGCCACAAGTACTGTTTTTTTCATTTTACCACCTATTCGTTTTACAATATGATCCGATTGATTCAGATCATGTTTTCCTTTTTCTATTGTGCGATGCCCGATTCAACGGAATCGAACAGTCCAAGACTTCATTTTAAAAGGCACAGGACTTTTCAGACATTGGTATTCTCTTTGCTGTTCCCCGAGGCATTGTCAAGCACGGATTTTAACAGAGTTTTCGCCACAGTTCCAGTCACAATTCGAATGACACTTTCCTCGGATGAGCCAAATGCCAGAAGATTGATGCTTCCATACCAGACGATTTTATCATCAATAATGGCAAACTTCTGGTGAATCGCATATCTGCCGGCAACCTCGATTCCACTGTCTGATAAGCACTGAATTGCTTTTTTTACATCCTCGGAATTCTTTCCCGTGAACGCATCGGAGGGGCGTGTGACCACGGTCACTTTCAGGGGATGCGGATTCTCACGCAGCTGGTTTTGCAGCCAGCGACAACGGTTGATCTTGATAAACGGACTGACGATGACAACAGAACGACGCGCTGTCTTAATGTCCTGCAGGAACGGATCAGCAAAAGACCGCTGATCATAGATCACATCCCGATTGAGATAGGCATCATTGTGCTCCACACATACCCGATATCCAAGAGACGCATAGGACCGAAGTCGTTTATGGTACATCCGCTCCAGCATTGCCGCCTGATCATCAATATAGTCGTATACCCGAACTTCCGTTTTTCCGTCATACAGTCGGTGAAGTCTTCCGGCATACTGGGCAAGAATTCCCTCCCAGGAAATCGGCATGGTCAAAAACAGCGTATCCAGCCTCGATTCATCAAAGCCTTCGCCAATGTATTTGCCTGTTGCACATACGACGACGGGACAATCATGCGGAGCGGCGCGAAGCTGCTTAAGCTGTGCATCCGACTGCGATCCAGACTGACCTCCGACCAGGATGAACACTTCTTTTCCCCTTTGCTCAATCAGTTCCGCAAGCTTTTGCACATGCCTCACGCGCTCACTCAAAATGAGACAGTTTCGTTTTTCCTCGAGGCAGGCAAATACGTCATCGACAATCATAGCATTGCGGATATCGTCCTCAGCCAGCAGGCTGTAATACTCTGCGATATTCCGATTTTCCTTTTCATCGGAATCCGGGAAGGTCATCCCTGTAAATCTTGGAATCATGACATGTGTAAAGGGACGTTGCTTTGCCTGCTCTTTTGCATCAACGCGATAACGAATGGGACCCAGGTACATGGTAATGATCGGGTGATGCCCGTCTTTCCGCTTGGGCGTTGCCGTGAGACCAAAGGTATATTTAGCCCGAATCCCCTTCAATACATGTTCAAAGCTGATTGCCGGCACATGATGACATTCATCCACAATGACCATTCCATACTCGCCGATCCAATCCGGAATGCTGTCCTTTTTATCAACGGACTGCATCATAGCAATATCAATGATACCGCTGCGGGTATCCACGCCGCCTTCAAATGTTCCGATGATCGAGAGCGGCTTTTTTCTCCCCCGCTTTTTGGCCGGCTCAGGAAGCACTTCCCGGATCTCAAGGAACGTCTGAAGTCGTTCTTTCCATTGGTCCAGGAGCGCCTTTCGATTGACCAGTATCAGTGTATTGACCTTCTTTTCCCCGATCAGTGCTGCCCCGATCACCGTCTTGCCAAAGGCTGTGGTGGCAGAGAGAACCCCTTTGTCATACTCTGCCAGTGCATGAAAGGCGGTTTCCTGTTCCGGATAAAGTGTCCCGCGGAAAGAAACATCAATTGGCTTTCCACTGCACTGTTCGTCCTGCCAGTGTACCGTGAGATGATGCTCCGCGGCAAACGCATCAATTTCCTCGGTGCAGCCACGAGGAAGGCACAGATATTTGCCCACATATTCCGCACAGCTAATGATCCGCGGAACATTATAGGTCGACATTCGTCTTGCCTGTCTTTGATAAAACTCAGGATTTGTGAATGCGGCTGTTCTCTTGAGCTTGTTTTGAACGGCGTTGGATACACCATCGAGGGAGATATAGATTCGATCGGCAATCACGCAGGAAAGGGATGTCGTCAAATCGCCCTCCGGCAAAGAATCCTGTGGGGCCTTTTTCCACGGCTGGTCCTCATCCGTTTCTGTTGTCAGTTCCCCAAGAGGATACTCTCCGATTTCCTTTATAACCACCTCAACCTCGGAGAGAGACATCCGTTTGATGGAGGAAAGAAACTTCCATTGATCCGGATAGGCGATTTCCTGCTCATCAATAAAGAGGCTTCCTCCGCATGAACGTGCTGCTTTTGGCTGAAGAGGAAGGGCGATCAGGTTTCCGAATCCGCCTTTTGGCATCGAATCCTGATTAGGAAACATGCGGTCATAGGAGGCAAAGGACAGCCGTGCATTTGATTTCATGGCAGCAGTCACAAGAGATGATCCCATTCGCCTTGCTTTTGATGCAGGAACAGGTTCGCTGAAAAAGAACCAGAGATGCGCGCCGTTTCCACTTCGGGATTTCTCCACCGCACATGGAACACCATGCTCCCTACATACAGCCCGCAGTGCTTCAACATCCTTTCTCCATGTGCTCTCATCCAGGTCGATGGCAAGGAACCAACAGGTTTCATCCGGCTGAAGCGCATAGATGCCAAAAACGGAATCGTTATGTTTGGATAAATGTCTCAGAATCGCATTCTGGTTAAAGGGAGCATAAGACGCATTCTTACATTTTTTGCATGGCTTCTGACAGACGCCAGGGATCCATTCGTTCAGGCAAACAGGCTCGTATCCGGATTTACCCTTGTCATTTTCCCAACGCTTGGCATATACATCTTCCCGGCCATGAAACAACTGAGCGAACAAACGGGCTTTTTCCTCAAAACTGCTTTTCTTTGTCACCGGTTGAACCGTTTGATCGGAAGCGGAAATGTCATCTGTGTCTGCGCTCTTTGTATCCGTCTCCTGCAAATTCAGAATGGCGATCACCTCGTCCCCATCCAATTCATCGGTTTCCACAAAGCCAAACTGGCTGTAAAGTGCTTTGGCAGCCAAATTTTCCGGGTGATACGACAGCCAGCATTTTTGGGCTTTACCGCAGGGATCGGTGCGGATGAATTTCAAAATCTCTTTGAGGGCTTCCTTACCCAATCCTCTCCCCTGGAACCGCTCGTCAATCATCAGGCGCCAGACGTTATAGTTGTCCACGGCGACAGCGGGTGCATCCGCCCAGGAATCATCCACGCCGTACCCGATCATACAAAAGCCGACAGGGAGTTCATCGTCATATATGCCAAAAGGAAACGCATGACCATGCTCATTCTGCGCAATGTACGCCTCGATAATGCTGATCTCATTTGAGGCCACAAACGTCTGCTGTTCTTTTTTGACATGTAACTTGAGAATATCCCAGATGTTTTTGCCGTTCACCTTCTGAAGACGGATCATTGCCCTTCTCACCTGCCTCTTCCCTGCTATGCAGACCAGCTCATTCCTGACTGCTGCATATTATACAGGAAATCGGAAAATAAGGGAATCCGTAGATGCTACCTGATTTTTGGGGAACAGGGCAAACGTGATTTCATCTTCCAGTGTACAGGCGTCTGTTTCAATGCAGGATAATCCACATGACAGTCCATTTTGCAAAACAAGTCGTCCCCTGGAATCACATTCCGGAGGACGACTTGCATTTCCATGAGTGTAGCTTTTTTTCCGTCTATGGTCTCTTTGTCTATGGTCTCTCTTCCAAACACTGCTCTTCTTGTGAAGGAGGATGCTTTTGTATAGAGGTGACTGTTTGCGTTCCAATCTCATCGGTGTGTTTTCTTGATTTACTCTTCCGTCTTTTCCAAACCACACCGAGAGTATCTTAAGGTCGTGATCGTCTTTCCTTCCCGGCCGGGATAGTAGCTGTCGCAGGGGGTGCCGCAGCCAGGACCAGTACAGGGATCTGAGGATGACCAACAGCAGCAGTCCGCCTCCTGGTGCTCCACATGGGCGATCTTAAAATCGTGACGTTCAATGCCACAGTTTTGGCAGATGCACACGTTCCAGTCATGAATGCCCCGTCTGCATTCACTTTTCTTTTCAAAGATAAGACTGTTGCTCATTGAAAAGACCATGTCATCACCTCCGCGAATATGTCTATATCACTTATGTCGCCTTTCAAGTATGATCTCTGCAATCACCGTGAGAATTGCCAGCGTACTTAACACCAGCATTGCAATGGCCAGGCCCCGGCGTTCAGGATTCACCACGATCCGGACAATTGAATAGAACTCCGTGAGGACAAGGATCACCATGGCGATCCATCCGAGGCATCCATTTTCCGGCAGACTGCGCATGGCGGCATAGCAAAGCACGCCCATGAGTACTGCATACAGCAAAAGCCAATAGTACATGCCAATAAACGACATGATGTGCTCAATCCAGTTCATTCGGTTCCTCCTATGTGTTCCTCAGGGTGTGTTTCCATCACTTCCAGTTTGGATAATGCTTGTTTTCGGGCAGCCTGGATCCAGCTGTCTCCCTCACAGCTTGCGATGTGCTCAAGAACACAGCGATCCATTGTCACATCTGCCGTCATGGCCAGAGAAAGGCCATCTTTTTCCCTTTGCACATACGTAAGCAGTACTTCAGGATTTTCTGCAAGTCGCCGGATGTAGTTCTCTTTGGCACTGATGCCCAGCAGGTGATCACCGGGATCCATCAGCGCAGGCTCCACAAGCAGGAAAACGTCGCTGATCTTGTCGGATACATCTATCTTAAGCTCCTGCTCAAGTCGGGTGATGTTGTCCCCATTTTCACGATCCAAAGCCCACTTCTCTGTATGCAGTTCCAATTCGCTTAGAATCCGTATCAGCAGATGATCGTCGTCAAGACGGGCAACAGCAGCCTCAGATGCCTCGTAATCAAAGGCACACATGGCAATCGTTAGCAGGTGATCCGGCGATTGAACCCGACCTGCAGCAAGACGCGCAATGTGCGCATCGGTAAGGCCATTGTGGCCGGTAGTCATCGCCAGCTCAAACAGAAGCTGCTCATCTGTGATTCCAGACACAGAGGCTTCACGTTCCGACACGGACAGCCATTTGTCCATGGTCCTTTCCTTCATGCGCAGTTGATCCTCAGAATGTGAGGAGAATGTTGCATTTTCCATTGTCATGTTTTCTCCTTGGTGTTTTAACGCCACTTTGCCAGCATCCGTCTGGCGTTGTCGACATAGATCTGGTATTCCGGATGGGATGGACACATTTCCTCCCACAGCCTCAGCGCATTTCTCATCATGTCCGAGTCACAGTTGAGGTCTGCAAACAGAAAACAGGTCGTCGCAAGTTCGTGTCTTGACGTGTGAGAAGGATGTTCGTATACCAGGTCCTCACGTAGACGAAGTGCACGCTCGTAGCAGCGTTCAGCCTGTTCAGGCTGATAAAACCCGATCCAGGATTTTGCCAGTTTTTCAAGTGCTGTTGCCAGATTCTTCCGATACTGGATTGAGCCCGTTTCGTCTACAAGCTCCTGAAGAAGGACGGCAGCACGATGATGAAGCTCCACTGCCTCATGGTATTCTCCCTGGTATCTGCGGATGTCACCAAGCCTGACCAGGCTCACGGCACAGGCATCTCTGGCCTGCCAGGTTCCAAGTCCTTTTGCCAGTTCACTATCAAATTGGAGTGCTGCCGCGTATTCCTCCGCTGCGCTATCATAGTCATTCTGTGCCTTTCGGATGTCTCCCAGTTTTGTCCGTATTTCGGAAATGTCCCGGCGGACATTTGGACTATGGTCACTCATAGACAGAGCTTCTCGAATCGAGAGTGCATCCCGATAGAGAGCCTCAGCCGGATCAAGTTCATTGCATTTTTGATAGATATCCCCCAGCTTCTCCTGGCTTACGGAGAGATCCCGTCTGGCGCGAACTGTACCCTGCTCTCCTGCCAGCTTTGCATAGATGTCCATGGCATTCCGGGAGTACTTCTTTGCATCCTCCCATTCCATGATCTCGCAGTAAAGGGAGCTCAGACGGTCATAGACCATCGCGATATTACGATCAGATTCCTGTTTGCCAACTTCAGATGCAAGCTCCTCAGCAGCCTGAAGGGCCTGCTTTGCAGTAGAAATAGCCTGAGGCAACTGTCCTGCTATCCGCAGAATATCGGAGAGGCTGATCAGCGCATGGAAATACCTTGTCCCAACGTCCAGATGCTCATCCGGTGAATGCCCTATTTTATATTCCGTTTGAAGCTGCTTGCAGAGCTTTTTCTGCCAGAAAAACGCCTTTTCTATGTCAAGAGACACACCAATGCCAAAAAGATACATATCCACCAGTTTTTCGGTGGCATCAAGGCAAGGTTCCGGATCCTCAGCTGCACTCTCAAGGAGTTCAAGCGCTTTGGAGCGATTGATCTGAGCATCAATTCCCGAAAGATAGGCAAGGCCCATGAAATAGCGGTTCCGGGCAGATCCGTCATTTTCCTTCTTGTCGATCCATCCCAGTGAATGGCTCACAAGCACGGACTTAAGGTAGGAATCCAGCACATCCTCATATGATGTGGCTGTTGGATCATTCTCCGTGCGATCCACACCCCGGATGATTGTATCCGTGATTCGGTTAAATTCCCGGACGAGGCCAGATTCGAAGAGAACCGGAAGAACAGGAATATGCTGTTCAAGGGCGTATTTCAGCTCCACATTTCTGGCCCTATGGTCGGCATATAAGAACTTCGATGTTACAGCGACAACGAACAGCTGTATTTTATTAAGAGCGTTCCAAAGCTCCTGAACGTCATAACTCGACTCCGGTTCGGAGTCATACCAGATAGCACAGTTGGCATGTCTTAATATGTCCTCGGAAAGCAATGGAATGACCAGGGCAGTCTGCTCCGGATGACATACCAGGTAAACTCCTGGTTTTCCTCCGGCATTGCTTTCCCCGCGGGTATGAACGCATAGCTTCATTGCTTATTTCTCCGTATCTGCGATGCTGTAAATGCGTGGGCATCTACTTTTTGAGCAGCTTGAGCATGTAGTTAAACGGTTTCCAGGCCCTTCACTTTTTACAGCAGCATTACAGCTGCGATTACCACAGGCACTGTCAACGTATCAAGTTCACTTGGCGAATATACTTCCGTCAATGTTCCCAGGAGTGCTCCGAGGCCGGCAAAGAGCAGCGATTTTAGGGAATCGACATGATGGAAAAGCAGCATCAACAGTCCGGCAAGGAAGGATACAAGCAGCATCGCTGCGCTTCCCTCCCAGGACTTTTTTCCATCCGCATGCCTTACTTTATGTTTCCCGCAGGGAATGCCAATGAGAGCTGCAGCTGCATCGCCTGTCCCCCACATCAGGATTGCTGTACTTGCCACCTCGGGGCGATCAAATACACCCCAGCAGAGAGCAATCATGGCCGCAACCATGAGAAAGTATGATGAGAGGCTGCGCTTGATCTCCCCGCGGGTCTTTTGAACAAGAAGTTTTCCGTACCAGGCTTCGTCTTCCAGACAGGTGAGCAGTACAAATGCCGCTAAGGCTGCCATGAAAGATGTCAATGAAGCAGCCTGCCAGCTTTTTGCACTCAGTATCATCAGCACGACAGCGACAAAGGCCACGGTGTGCATTGCCTTGCGGAAGATATATGAAGGAACTTTGGTTCTAAAACGAACAGGAATGAGGACCAGTGCGCATGGCAAAATGATTGCTACGAGTACCGTGATGCAATGTAAAACGTCTACAAGCAGAGGAACTTTCGACAGGAAGGACCAGTTGGCAGCGATAAGCAGTGCTGAGATGGATACCACCAGGAAGATTCCTGCCATGACAGCTGCCGTTTTAGTCTTCATAAGGGCGGAAAGCCTTGCAAAACGTCGGTTCAAGTTCCGACGCATTTTCCATTGCATGACATCACCTGTACCATCAACAAATTGCTTTCCTGTGCTTGTCCTTATCTTCTTTCGCATGCTTATACGCCTTTCCGTTACTCCGTATTCGGGCCTGCAGGAACTTTTCTGTTCGCACATCTGCCAAGCAATTCTGATCAGTCCAGCTTTAATAACAAAAACCATCGTGACGCGATGGTTTTTGTTATTTGCTATTCTTCAGAGATGCTCTCTGTTTTAAGGCTTTCCACGAAGCACATTCTGCGCATGGCCATGATAGCCGGGCTCAGACTAGACAATGCCCATCGTACGCCATATACTCGTTTGGATGTCTCAGAAGAATCGTTATTATCCGTGAAATGTAATATACCGGCAGGCGCTTTGCTTCCTTTGTACTGCACGTATCTGCATCGACATACATCGTCTATGTTCACTGCCGGAGAGTGCCAGAAAAACCTTGCAGGATTTATGCCTTCTTTTCCGAGGACAGCAAAGCGTTGCAAAACGCTTTGATTTTCACCTTGTTTTCGTCATGTGGCTTATCCTTCGGGTCGATCAGAATCAGCTTAGCATCCAAGGCTTTATTACCAAGAGATGTCATAAGCTTTCCAAATGCTTTTTCTGCTCCGGAACCACTCTGGCAGGCAAATGCAGCAAAGCGCTTATCCTTCAGTGCCGCTTGATTTTCCAGGATAAAGGTGCGCAGTGGTGGCGTGATGTTTCCCGCCCATACCGGGAATCCGAAGATGATCCGCTCATACCTCTCCGGCTCAAACGTATAGGGCTCCAATTGGGGTTTCTCCTCCATCACAGCGCTCTTTCCACCCCAGAAGAACTTCCTGAAGCCAGAAGTCGGATAGGCTTTGACCGGCTCAAGTTTCAGCATATCCGCCCCAAGAGCGGATGCGATTGTTTTTGCTGCGAATTCTGTGTTTCCTTCCAATGAGTAGTAGACGATCAGTGTCTTCATAGACTTGCTGTCTCCTTTGTCATATTCATGCTATGGTTTTTCTGCCAGACTGCAAAGGGTAAAATTGATTCACCTGGAGAAGACTCAATACAGGTCTTGTGAAATGGGATTTTCTCTTTTTATACTGCGTTGACTATCGCTTCAGGAAAGCTTTATTCTCGTACATGTTATGGTCAGCCCGGGCAACGACTGCAGCAACATTTTCGCCATTTTCGAATCTGGCCATGCCACAGGCAATGACGATCCCCTCGGAATGGAGCGCTTCCATATTGTGTGCACGCACCTTCTCCACAAGCGAGTCAATATTCTCGTAATCTCTTTCCTGCGAAATCACTGCAAACTCATCTCCGCCCACGCGGAAAACAGGACTGTGCTTGAAAATGGAGCAGATGACCTTGCAGGCATCTCTCAGATATTGATCTCCAGCCTGATGCCCTTTTGTATCATTGATCTTCTTCAGGTCATTCACATCCAGAATCACAACGGCAAATGGCGGCTGCTCATGATCTTCGATCTTCTGGTCGATTTGCACCACTGTCTCCAGGTAGGCATGCCTGTTTTTGATTCCTGTCAGTCCATCTATGTTCGCCTCGGACTGTGCTTTTGCGAGACGCCTTGAATATTCTTCTTCCTGCCGAACCTGTGCGTCAATGTCATCGAGACCGACGATCAGGCGTGGGCCTTCCTTCTCCTCCACCATGGTGGCTTTCATCTGGACATGAATGGGTTTATCTCCCATCATGATGCGGTATCCCCAGGTGAATATGCCGCTTCGCCTGATCTCCTCAAGGATGCTCTCCTTGCTGAATGCTGCAAGAAAGCGATCCAGATCTTTCGGATGAGCGTAAACCTTGGCATCCCTGCGCACCGATTCAAAGAAATCCAGTCCTTCTTTTGCTGTGCCAAAGGATTTCGCATAGCCAAGGGTAGCGCTGAATTCCCGGTAGTGATTGCTCACAGGATCCACTACGTAGACGACGATAAAGTTACCCGTGATGGCATGAAGCCGGGCATAGACGATACGCTCCTCTTTAATCCTCTCCTCCAGGCGACGCTGCTTCATCAGCTCGTCAATATCCGATACAGCAATGACGATGATGCGAGGATCATCCTCCATTCGGGACACCTTCATGTCGACAAAGAAGGTTCTTCCCTCCTTGATTCTGCGATAGGTCATTTCGAATACCTTTGAGTGATCCAGCGCTTTCGAGAGGAAATCGCGGTTCATCGCCCGGATGAACGCATCCTGGTCATCCGGGTGGATGAAAAGCCTGGCATCCCGTTCGCATCCCTCAAAGAAGTCCATGCCCCGCCGCGCTTCGCTTAGAACACCGCTTGCATCATCGGTGTTGAATTCGATGAGCTCATTGGTTTCTGTATTGACATAGAACAGATCCGTGCAGTCCCGGGCCAATGCGTGTGCAATGTGATTGTAGATGGTCGCATTGCTGCTTGCCTCTTTATAGGCTGCCTCCAGCTTACGCCGGTATTCCTCTGCGTCATTGGTGACGCCAAGAATGATCTTTTCCCCGTCGCTTTCCTGGATCAGCGTTGCTCTGAGACTTGCCGGGACAGTCTTTCCATCAATGAGCATTCGATAGTGGTGGATGAAGGAACCGGTATTTCGAATGTCCCGAAGCATATTTTCCTTCGTCATGACGCGCAAATGGCGCTCCATGTCCTCTTGGGAAATCGCCTTCGGTGCATCTAATACAACGTCAGCGAAGAAATCTTCTCCCTGACTGGCCAGACCGAATTCTTCAAATTCGTTGGATGGATTGTACTGTGTATAATGGCCGGTTACAGGATCGACTGTGTAGAGAACCATGTAATCCGGAGACAGAGCGGCAATTCTTCCAAGGGACACCTTTT
Organism: Clostridia bacterium; assembly: GCA_017476605.1. GTDB lineage: Bacteria > Bacillota > Clostridia > Christensenellales > Aristaeellaceae > Ventricola. Next base: position 21,572 of record JAFUZM010000231.1, on the reverse strand, counting down.
CCTGCTTCAGCCGCTTTTCCTCTTCCTGCTGTTTCATATAAGCATCAATGATGCTGACACCCAGAATCAGACGGTTCCCGTCGTGCATCCGTGTGATCTTCATATTGACATACATCGGCGCTCCTGTATCCACCAGACGATACGTGGTCGTGAAGACGCCCTGACGATCGATGTCCCGAAGGACATTTTCCTTTGTGAACAGTGTCAGGAAAGATTCCCTGTCCTCCTCATAGATGCGGACCATCGTATCGCGCTTCGCCGATTCAAAGAAATCCCCGCCGTGACGCTGCAGTAACATTTCCTCGCTGCCGACCTGTGAGGAATACTCAATATAGTCGTTTGTATCCAGATCAATCAGGTAAATGTTGTAGTAGTCTGCGGCTAGTGACCTTGCAATTTCCGCGAAAGTCATGCTTTCCTCGTCCGGCTCAGCGATAGAGAGCACCGCAATAGCTACTGCCGTGGTTCCTGTGAGAGGATTAATGCTGACCCGCCTGGCAAAGAAATGGAAAACCGAGCCGTCCGTTACCTTCTCGTCAAAGAAAATATGATGACCTGTCACGCAGCACTGCTTAACCGATGAGAGAAAGGTGGCCCATTGAGCGATTTCGGGATCATCAAAATCCAGCCATTGTTCCATTACGTCGATATTGAAGAAGCGCTTTGCAAAATACCGATAGGAGCCATTGCTTCGTACATATCGTCCCTGCCCGTTGTTGACCTCAAGGACGGCAATGGGTATGGAACTGAAGGTATGTTCAAAGACATCTTCATCGTCACTGCCAACCATGCTGAGATCAAACAGGTCAAGCCGGCCGAGACTCTCGTAGTATACAGATTCTTCCGGGTTTTCGTTTTCAATGAGGATGCCCTTTTCATACATTTCCAGAATCGCATCGAAAGACAAGGGTTTGCTGTAATAATACCCCTGGAGTTTGGAACAGCCGATCTCCTGAAGAAAGCGAACCTGAGCCTCGGTCTCAACGCCTTCGCAGACAGTATCCATGCCCAGAGAGGTGGCCATCTTCATCAGCTCAGTCAGAATGATCTTCCCGCTGTCGCCTTCATTGAGCTTGTTCATAAAGCTCATGTCAAATTTCAAGAGATCAAACCGAATGCTTTGCAGAACATCCAGAGAAGAGTACCCACTGCCGAAGTCATCCATCCATACCGGAAAACCGAGTTTCTGGAAGCGCTCCACCTGTGTTTTCATGAATTCAAAGTCGCTGCCGATGATGCTCTCTGTGATTTCAATGGTGATTCTGTCGCGAGCTATGCCTGCATCATCCACACGTTGCCGGATTTCCTCGACAATGTCGCAAGTATCAAAGTCTGAACGAGAGAGGTTGACGGAATGAGGTGTTATGAAAAAGCCCTTGGCCATTTGTGCCTTGATCAGTTCCAAAACCTCATCCACCATATAGAGATCCAGCTTGTAAATCAGCCCTGCTTCCTCAAGGACCGGGATAAAGCTGGCCGGGGACAGGATGCCCTTTACCGGATCAATCCACCTTGCCAATGCTTCAACGTCGCACACTCGCCCGTTGACAGCACGAATGATCGGCTGGAGATAAACCTTGATCCACTTCTCTTTGATCGCGCGGTCAATGTTTTCGATTATATACTGTTTACTCGATGCCTCCTCGCTGAGCGCCTTACTGTAGTAGTTCACGGCTGTCTCATATCGGCCGGTGAGTTTGCTGCAGGCAAGCTTGGCCCGGTCACAGGCCACACTGACAGGTACCAGCATTGGCTCAGCCACATAGACACCGACATGAACCGGCAGAGTATTCCCGCCGTTGATCTTCTGGCATTCCTCAATCAGCTGTTTAATTCGCTCGACAAGTCCTTGCTCCTCGGTCAGCACAACAAAGTGATCTGCGCTGATGCGGCAGCAGTTGTGACTTCCAAAGATGCCCGAGAGGGTTTTTGCAAAGGCTTGCAAAAGATTGTTCCCCTCAGCAAATCCATTTTTCATATTATAGAATTTCATGCCGCTGAAATTCATATACAGCATTACAGGATTGCCACCCTCGTTTCGGGTCTTTTCCCGCTCCTCCTCAGCCAGACTGAAGAAATGGGTCATGCTGGGAAGGCCTGTCAGGTCATCAAAATAGTTTGCCTTGAGCAGACTTTCCTCATGGAGCGCCTGGCTGAACGCTTTGTTGAGTGTTGATGCTCGGGCATCTTCCTCAAAGGTATACGCCCCTTCATCCGTAAACGACACAACGGCCAGGCGCATGCCATCCCTGTAGATATGGTTTCCGATGCCGTGTACGACGCGATAGTCCTTCCCTTTGCTGTCCTTTGCACGGAAGATAACCTCATATTGGCCGCCTTCAGTGGAGAACTTGCGAATGGCTTCTTCAATCCGCGCTGTATCATCCGGATGCGTATTGTAACAAGGGTCCAGATTCATGAGCCGATAGGCCTCGGCCTTGTCATTGTATCCAAACAGCTTCCGGAATCCATCCGATAATGCGAGGGTATACACCTTGTTGCCGACAGTCTGATAGACTGCAATCGGCGTGGGCAACTGCTCCAAAAGCATGAGTTCTGTTTCACTGAACTGGTATCGTTCCATAAGTAGCACTTCCCGTTCTTGTTGCGCTGGAGTATAAAAACATATGAGCGTGGTTTGGTAAATTGTCTTGCTTATGTTCAATGCAGAGAAACAGTTCTATTTCTCCGACAGCAGATATTCCGGATCTTCGTCCATCATCTTAAGCATGATATCAGCAAATTCCGGATCAAATTGTGTTCCCTTACCTTTTTCAAGTTCACTGCGCACGACAGACTGTGACAGAATCTGCCGATAGCTGCGCTGACTGGTCATGGCATCGTAGGCATCTGCCACGGCGATGATTCGGGCCTCCTCAGGAATGTTGATCCCCGAAAGGCCATCCGGATATCCCTTGCCATCATAGCGTTCATGATGCCATCGGGCACCAATTGCCAATCTTGGCCTCTCCCGGATGTTTTTAAGAATGCGATCGCCCATGACGGGATGGAATTTGATCTGGGCGTACTCCTCTTCCGTCAGTCTGCCGGGCTTGTTGATGATGCTATCCGGTACACCGATCTTCCCTACATCGTGCAAAAGTCCCATCATATAGATTTCATCCTGATGTTTAAGGCTGTAACCATACCGTCTTGCAATTTCCCGGGCATACTTTGCCACCCGGTCAGAATGGCCGTTGGTATAGGTATCCTTTGCATCAATCGCCTCCGCCAGTGCCTGGACGATTCGAAGAGCAAGATTTTCATTCTCCTGGGTTTTGAGTTCAACCTCTTCCGCCAGATTCTTCTGGAGGCGTGTCAGTTCGATGATGTGCCGCACACGCAGGATCAACACATCCGGAATAAAAGGCTTCTTGATAAAGTCCATGGCGCCGAGGGCCAGCCCCTGCGTCTCCAGCTCAGCATTTTCATCCGATGTAAGGAAAACAACCGGGATTTCCTGCCCCGGGCCCCACATCTGTTTCAGGCGGCGCATCGTCTCAAAGCCGTCCATCCCAGGCATGCGTACGTCCATGAGGATCAGGTCAGGATGACAGTCCTTTATGTAATTCAGCAGATCCTGCCCCGACTGAAGGGCCGTCACTCGCATGTTCTGCCTGCTTAAAATCAAGCCAGCCATTTTCAGGTTTGCGAGATTGTTATCGACGATCACGACCCAATCAAATGCATTGCGCATGCCGTTGTCTGATTCTCCGCTGCCCAGCTTTGCCCGCCGGACCTCGGAGGCGATGTCCGTGACGGCCCCATATTCGGTCCGCTTCCATTCATCAATGATCCTGAAGATCACGTGGCCGATATCGGAATCCTGAACATCCGGCAGCAGCAGGAACATCTGGTTTGTCCCGCATTCCAGCATCATATCACTGGAGCGCAGACTTCTTTGCAGCTGGCACTTGAACTGTGCCATGATTTCTTCCCTGGTATCTTCGGAGGTGTTCTTTGGCATTTTCACTGTGAACAGCACCTGGAATGCGACCCCGTTATATTGATTCAGATATCTGAGCATGTGGCGATAGACGTTAACGAAGACCTCCTTGCCCATCCACATGCCATTGCTGGCATCGTTGTACTCTTCCAGTGAAGAGGCTATCTCCTCAAGACTGCTGTTTGCAGGGGATGGATTTTCCTGACTGCGCTGCCTTGCGAGAATCTCTTTTACGGTATCCAACAGCACAGCCGGTTCCAGTGGTTTGCTGATTACACCCGTTGCACTTTTTACCCGGTTCGCCAGCTCGCGATTATCATTGCCCGCCATAAGGAGCACGGGAATATCACCATTCATGTTCTGTTTTAAAACAGATACAGCCTCAAATCCACCAAGCTCCCACAGGACATCGCCAAGCAGGATCAGATCTGGCTGGTTATCCTTAAGAAAGTCCAGTAACGCCTTAGCGGAATTGAGCCCGGTGACGCGCAGCTGCTGACGACACAGAATCTGCCCGGCGATTCGCAGGGTAATTACATCGCTATCTACAACGAGGATCCAATTCATATCTACGCCCCCTTTTAGCGATATTTATCCGTGTGCTATGTTCATCATCCTGTCAGGTATATCTTTTTTGTTTGATTTCATGCCTTTTAAACTTCTGAACATAGAATACACCCATTTTTGAGAACACACAACACACGAAAAGGATGGTATCTCAACACAATTGGCATATCACGAAGAAAAGTTCACCAAAATGTAAAACGCACTGAAATAAGACATTTATTTCAGTGCGGAAAGATGCTTCCCTGCATGTATCTGCAAGTGATCTGCCGGGAGCATCTATTATTCTGTTTACGGCTGATTCTCAGGATACCATACTGCGATCTGTGCATTCGGGATTTCGAAATGCTGATAGTCCTTTCTGTCCTCCCATGCGCCTCCCCATTCAAAGCCATGTTCGATGAACAGGCGATAGCAGAGATCGTTTTCATCAATCTTATAGGGGAAGTCTGCATTCCTGTCGAGATATGGCTCGCCAGTGATCGGCTCTATGATTCGCTCTCCATCCACCACTTTCGTATATGGATTGTAGAGCGTGTTGATATCCACGGCCAGTCCCAGCCCGTGCTTGGACACACGTGTTGTGTGAGAAATAAAGCGGAAGTTGAAGGCGGATGAATTGTTGTCCTCCATGGAGGCCTCATCCTCAGCATCATATTCATCAATCAGACGGATCTTTTCAATCGGATACTCTGCCTCATACAACTGTTTCAGGATGTCCAGAACGTCCTCCGCAATGTGCCGATTGACAATCATCTCACCCTCATGCACGTTTCCTTCCAAATCCTTATGCAAAACATGGAGGTAACGCAAGTCCTCCCTGGGCAGAGTGCAGTCCTCCTTGAAGGACTTCCCGTATATACGATCGAATATTGTATCTGTGATTTCTGTGATGAAGAAAGAATCGTTGGTGGAGGCTGATACCGATGCACTTTCCGCGTTGGCAGATTCTTCCGCAACAGCACAGGGCATGGATAAAAGCAGCAACGCTGAAAGGATCAGTGTGACTTTATTCTTCATAGTAGATGTGCTCCTTTCTGTACATATACCAAGCGTTCAAGCTGACGGGAGGGTCTTCTCTAATGCATGCCTAAACTTCTGAAAAAAATGTTGCCTATTCTTCTGAATCAGTCAGATCGCTTCATGAAATACGATCATTCTCAATACCATCTGTTGTTCCTGTGGTAGACAAAACCATATTCATTCTTTAATCGTTCAATCATTTCAAAAAGTACAGGACACACCGCAACATTACTCATGATTCCAAGAAGGCTTGACCAACGATCAGGCCTTGCTGTAAACGGAAAGTCTGTACAATCATCAGGTTTGCAATCTCCAAGCAGACAACTTCCGTCTTCTTGCAGAAAATCACAGGGCACATGATTTGTATCGTACATTCCTTCCTTATTCAGGTGAAGATACTTTGCTTTGAATTCATCGGGAGACATATCGAGATTTTCAGCACATTGTGCAGCTTCTTCCCCGGAGAGAGTTCCTCGAAATTGTTTGCAGCAGTTCCGGCATGCATTACAATCGTAATTACGAAAAAGTTCCTTATGCAGTTTCAGAAACTGCCGATCCAGTTTCTCCGGATCAGCTTGAACTTTGAGAAAAGTCCGAAATGCATAGTTCTCGTTTTTCTTTTGTTGTGCCCGTGCCTTTACTTCATTTGGACTGATCATTTCAATGCACTGCTCCTTTTTCTTGTATTTTCGAATTGGCAAACTGCAATCTCGAATGGTAAAAAAACTCAATATTGAGTGACTTAAGGTATAATAACACAGGCTCAACTTTTGGAAAGCATGAATTCTTTCGTGAGAATTTCTCCCATTGTGGGCGTGGGAATATTCTTGCTTATGCGTTTCCTTTCTGATTGTTTAAACAAGGTTACAGTGGCATGATTATGCTTCTATAAGTCTTTGGGCCAGACGATGATCTTCCCGGATCAGAAACAACAGTTTTTTTGCGGTTGGGGTCGGAGTTGTCCTTCCTGCCTCCCAGGACTCAACTGTGCGGGGGGAAACTCCCAACATGGATGCGAAGCTTCGCTGCGTCATGTTCAATGAGCTTCTGATTTCAGCCACATTCACATCCGGCAGGGATCTTTTTCGGAAAAAAGTCTCAGCGGTTGCTTTGCCTTTGGAATGCGCTAATGCTTCGGTCAATCCTTCCATTAATCCGTCAAAGAAGTCAAAACCAGCAAAGTTTTCCTTCATCTCCTGCTCAGATAAAGAGGAACTGAATTTGATATCTTCCATGGATCTCACTCCTTTTTGATTTCTTCAACCAATTTACGTACTTGCTTTTTTTGATCCGGGGTCAGGTTGTCCTGGACATTTTTAGGATAGGCAAGCAGGAAATACAGTTTTTCTTTCTCAAACACGTCAACGTAGATTACACGACCACCGCCGGAGTTTCCACGATTCTCGATCTGAATCCGCATTTTACGTGCACCGCCGGTTCCTTCAATGACGTCACCTAACTGAGGATCCTCCAAAAGAATTTCCTCCAGCTTTTTCAGATCATCTTCTGAGAGCCCCATTGCTTTCCAACATTTACGGAATGGTTCAGTATAAACGAATTCACGTGTCATCGCAGGCCTCCAAGCAGAACATCTTTCACATATAATTATATACGATATAATCGTACTGTCAAGATGAGATATATTCTGGAATAGCTGTGGAAGGCTTCTTTGCAGAAATCCACAGAATAGCGATTGCTGGAATCTAATTTTTATTTCGCCTGATCCAGCGCTTTGCGAACGGCCTCGATCAGGGCGTCGGAGGTGGTGGTGGCGCTACTGACGGTATCCACGTGGGTGGTGTTCTTATCCACCATGGTCCCCAGCACGCCTTCGATGGCGTCGGTGATATAGGGTTCGTCCTCCACATTCCCGGTACAGACAGCACGGCTGATTTTTCCATCCTTTACTACCACGGATACGGTCAGACGTCCATTATAGCCGATGGCGTCGCCCTTGTATTTGCCATCTATCCAGGCATCCGGCTCCTCGTATACTTCTTTGATCGTTTCTGCTGCCTGAATGGCGACAGATTCTCCTTTGATCGGCATGAAAATCAGCGTGAGCCCGCCAATCATCAGGGCAGAGCAGAGCAGTTGAATCGACGCTGTCCAACTCTCTCGTCCGCTCTTCTGCGCCCAACGACACAGGCGCAGACTGGCGTAGACCAGGAACAAAAGAGCATACAGAGCGATATTCAAAATGGCCGTCCATTTACCCTCCCGCGCCCCCGTGGTGTTCAGCAACAACACGTGGATGAACATGAGGGCGTAAAAAACATACGCCAGCCTTTGTAGTTGCTTCCAGCGTTTTGGCGGCATCTTTTTGCGGATGCAGAGAAAGGACGTAACAAACAGCGGCAGCATGATGAAGATCATAATCAGCGAGCAGATAGCCGCCAGGAGTACGTTTAATCGAAGAGATGACGCCTGGGTGAACAGGTACACAAAATAAGTTCTCCCGTAAGCAATATTATGCCCCAGAGTCAGGATGGAGGCCAGAATGGACAGGGGACCGCGCAGGGGCATCACCGTTTTTCGGAAGACGCTCTTATCCGGTACCGCACCCGCGTACATTACGAGGATGAACAGTGCGCCTGCCAGTCCGCCCTGCAATAGCACGTTGGCCAGTGTTTGAGGAACTCCTGAAAGGTTCTTGCTCGCCCCGCTGTATACGAACGTGACGATGCTAAGCGACATGGCGCAGGCGATCCCATAGCAAAGCCCCGCCCGTTTTTTCAGCACTGTTTTTCCAAGCCGAACGATCAAAAACGCCAGGAACAAAGAAATCAATAAAACCATAGCTTCTCTTTCATACAGAAAACCACCGCAGGGCATTTTTACCCTGCGGTGGCAGGAAAATGGGTTACTTCTGGATGTCAGTGGTGAAGGTCAGGGGCATATCAAAGCCCGTGGCGGTCACAATGATTTCATATGTGCCGGATTCGGGAAAGATGGGCGTCACAGTGGCATCCTTGCCCTTGCCGCTGGTGACGGCGGCCTCGGTGTCCAATTCGCCGATGTTGTTGATGATCACGGCGGCACCGCGGCCGGAGGCGGCGTATTCCTTGCCGTTCACAGTGACGATAGAAAGATTCTTGATGAAGGCATCTTTCAGGGCTTCATCAAAGCCTTCAGCTGTTGCCAATTCGCCCAGGTCAGCGTCCCAGACCACGGGCAGGATATCGGAGGACAGGATGAAGGTAGCACTCATTTTGGCGTACACGCCCTTGGCATCCGTCAGCACCAGGGTATAAGCGCCAGGCAGATCGGCGGTCCAGGTCATTTCGCTGTTGTTTTCCACGGAAACCTCCAGGCCCTCCACGGCGTAGGAAGGAACATAATCATCCACCAGGCCGGTAACGATCACGCTGGTTTTGCCATCGGCGGAGCGGGCGTCATCCACAGCCAGGCTGCTAGGGAACTTGATGGGCAGGTACGCGCCGTCGAAAACAAATTCATAAGCGTCGTTCGCGTTGATGAAGGTGACCTTCACGATCTTTTCGCCCATCAGCTTGTCCAGCTCGGGGATGTTGTCGTAGATCAGCTCATCGTTATGGGTATTGTCCACGGACACGTTCCAGGAAATTTCATAGGGCTGCACCCAAATGCTCTGCAGATGCTCCATGCCGACTTTGAGGCCGCTTTCAGTTTCCAGGATGATGCCCTGCACGTTACTGTTCACGGCAAAGCCCTCGTCCTCGCGGGTATTGCGGATGTAGGAAGTGCTGGTTTCCAGGATGTTGATCTGATAATCGCCCCAATGGGAGTCGGTGACCACTTCGATGTCGGCGTCGGTCACGGTGGCTGCTACGTTGAACACTGTAGCGCCATACACGGCCTTGCCGTCCTCCACGGTAACGGGCTTATACTGAGCGGGGACTTCGGCGGTTTCCACGAAGGTGGGGTTCAGAGCCTTGTAGGCTTCCACCTGTTCAGCAGGCACAGCCACATTCACATTGGCGATGCCGGTCAGATGATAGCCCTCCCGGTTGGTTTTCTCGTCCACAAAGTCGGAAACGGTGTTGGTAAAGGTGCCGGATTTGCCGGTGGTGGCGGAGGTGACCATGTCGATGGAATCGGTGCTGCTCACGTTACCCGCGTAAAAATCGGCATAGGTCAAGGTGGCAGTGCCGTAGACGACGCCATCCTCGGCGGCAGCAAAGGACGCCAGGGACGCGGTCAGCGCCAGGGCCAGGATCAGGGAAATCAGTTTTTTCATGGAATGAGTTCTCCTTCTGCGCGTATGCGCTTTTATTTATCCAACGCTTCAACTCGCTGTTAGCTATGGCTAACAGCCGGACAAAGAAAAACGCTTTTTACAAAGCAGTTAGATGTATCTAATTATACATCCAAAAGCCTATCAAAGCAATAGGTAAAAAAAGGATTTTTTTATGCCCCAATTATTAATCTTTTTTTCCGTCATAGGTTTGATGGAGTATGTTCATGAATTGGAAAATCAAAATTTGCACATTTCTGTAGCCTTTTTGTTGCCTGGGGCGAAGAAACGATGACCGCCAGCGGCGGGAATTTCATCGGTTCTGAGGTCAACTGAAACAGAGCAAAGGCGGCTGTAACGCCTTTGCGACAATTGAGCCTGCGGATAAAGAAAAGTCCCCGGAACCTGTTGAAAATCAACAGTCCCAGGGACAGGATGTAAAGAATTGACTATTATCCGCAACCTCAATAGTCACGACTCCTCACTGGGGAAATCGCGCCTTTTCGGTTGAGAATGAAATTGATGATATTTCCCGCACAACGGGTCATCAATTTCATTCCCACTCGACAAGATATTTCTATTAATATCTGTTTTGGATTATATCAATAATTATTTCTTATCTTTATATGTTTATTATCTCTCTCTTCTACACATTTTCAGACTTTTTCAGTATCAAAACAGTATCATGCGTGATACTATAAATCTCACGCCACGGCAACCATTTCCAATTTTATAATACACTCGGCTTTCACTTACAAGCATTTTCTGTCCGATTTGGCCATTTTTCATGTTTAGCCGCCAAACAGACTAATTTAATAAGGTTCTTCAAGACTCTTCCAATATAAACCAGAATGTCAAAACCATGCCCTGAGAGCGTCCACTTGTCCGTGCTTTACTCTCCGAAAAAGCCGTTCTTACTATACTGAGCCCATTTGAAATACATTTCCTTGTAATTCTGCTTGATGAAGCTTTGTATCTTGTTGATTTCCCGGTCGTTCAGTTTGCCTCGGTGTTGGAGAACCGTATCCCCATTGCTCTTCACGAAGAATTTGCCTGAGCCGCCCTCGGACAGCTGTTCATCGCTGGCATGAACGTGCATATACACTCCACCGTGCAGAATGATGTGAAGTACAGATAATAGCCTGCAACTTTGAAATCTTAGTACTTAGGCATCCTCTTCCTTAAGAAACTGCCGATTGGCGATGTAGTAATCCAGAGCAATCCGCAGTTCGATGTCGTCCATGCTGGTTTCCAAAACTTCTCCGGCTTTGGAGAACACCGCCGCCTTATCGGGCTGATTCAGATTCAAGACGCGGAATCCCTTTGGATCGCGCGTGAAAGCATAGCCGTTCACGATTATATCCGCCGCATCGGCAACGCTCATAATGGTGGCTTTAGTCATAGCTGATCTTCACTCCCTTGATCGGCGCGAGAAAGGTCGAAGGTTCAAAATACAGATCCTTCAGGATCGGAACCAAATCAATATACTCTTCTTCATCCTGGTCATTGTGCCGATATTTGGCATCCACCACCAGATAACCTTTGTTCCATTCCTTGACGCTGGTATACCTTTCCAAAGAATAGGGGGCCTTGAAACGAATGACATGATTACCGAAGCGGAACACCGTAAACCCGTCCCTGCTGTTCAAAATCGCATCCATTTTTTCGCCCCCTTTAAGCCGCCGTCACATTCTATCTACTATCCAATTATAGCTTACCACAAAACGCAAATCTCTGCAAGCTTAGCAATCGATTTTGAGGATGATTTGTCTCATATTGACAATCTGAATCTCTATGCAGATGAAAGCCTATCCACCATAGAATTCCGTCTTAGTCGGGTTTACCTGGATCAGCACGGGGCTCTGATTGAAGGTGGCGATCATTTCGTCCGCCGCAGCGTGAACCACGTCCTCTGTGGTGTCGGAGAGATAGATCACCAGCGTGTACTCCTGATACTCGGTGCCATCGTCGCCAAGTCGTCCGCCGTGGGCTTCCTGAATGGTGTAGCCGCCGAAGTGGACCATCAGGATCTCCCGCGCCTTTTCCATGGCCTCGGCCTGGGTGAACACGGGCTTGTCGGTATCCTTGTCGTTGGTACCCAGGTACATGACATACTGGATGTCCTCAGCTTCTTCCTCGGCCAGTCCTTCCACGGGCACGCGGTCCTCCACCAGCTCATCCATCCAGTGGAATTCGCCGGTCTTGTGAACGTCCTCGCCGTAGATGGTCTTCCAGTCGTCCCGCATGGAGATGACGTTGTAGCCCGCGGCGGTCCACTTCTCCTTGAGGTCCTCGCCCTTTTCGGGGTTGCCGTAGTCCCGCGCGTCGTCGTCTGCCACCAGCATGAAAGCCGCGCTTCGGTAGGCGTTGCCCCCGATCACATAGTTGTGCATGCTGGTGTCGCCGGAACTGTTGCCGAAGGACAGCACCGGCCGCTGGCCGATCTCCTGGGCAATCTGGAGCACCTTGTTGGTCTTGAGGCTCTTGATCAGCAGCTCGTTGGTGCGCACCACGTCCACGCCGATGGAGAAGGTGTGGTCCAGACTATCCTCGTCGCCCTGCTCGGCGGCCTCCATCCGCACGTCCATGCCGATCACGTTGTTGTAGGAGATCTCCAGCATGCCCTCGATGAACAAGGGGTAGATGAAGCGGTCGCTGCCGGAGCAGACGTAGCAGGTGAAGCCATTGTCCTGGAGATATTCCACGACCTCCACCATGGGCAGGTAGAAGCACTCGCCGTAGGTCATGCCCTCGAAGCCGTCCACCTCGCGGACGAGGATTTTCGTCACGAAGTCGGAGAACTCGTTGAGGGTCATGCCCGAATAGGCCTTGGCTGCCGCCAGCGCGTGGCGCATGGCCATGTCCTCCGGGAAGGAGTTTTCCAGCGCGCAGTCGCGTAAGAGCCTGCCCACCTCCAGCGCCTCAGCGTCGGGGCTGGTAATCCAGGTCCTTCAAAATGCGCCAGGCCAGCATGTAGTATTCCAGATAGGTGGGGTACAGCTCGCCCATCAGTGTGCCGTCCATGTCGAAGGTAGCGATGCGGTCCATCTCCGGGATGTAGTTCTCGGAATCCGGATCGGTCACGTCCTCCACGTAGTCAATCAGCGCGTTCAGCGCCGGGGCGTCGGCATTCTACTGGGAAAACTGATCACTATCTAAATCCACCCTGGATCCATTGGCTTTGACTTCGGATTGCGTTATGGGCTCAATGTCGTACAGATCATAGTACTCGTCGTAGAAGCCCAGGCAGGCATCCATGCCCGCGTTAGTACCGAGGGCTTTCTCCAGAACGGTCTGCCAGGAGCCGTATTTCTCGTAGAGGGAATCCGCCGTGGGGCCCAGTTCATCGCCATAGGTATCCAGGTTGCCCTTCTTCGTCAATGCCAGCTGGTCCGGATCATCGGCGACCGCCTCCAGGCGCAGCTCGTTGCGGCGCTGGCTGACCGCGCGGGCGATGGTCTCCACGTCCTTGCCCTCATGAAGCATATCCTCGATCATGCGGTACAGCTCCGACATACTGTCGTGATAGCTTTGCCGCACGGCCCGCGCTTCGGCCACCTGCTCCGGATCCGTCCAATCGATGGCATCAGCGTACTCCTTTAGACGGGTAGAATCAGGGCTGGGAGAGAAGCCATACACTGCCTCAAGATTTTCCACAATGTCCATCATGGCTTTAGGATTATCCCGGGGATCGTGCTCATAGGTAAATCCTGATCCGGCATCAGATTCGGCGAGCACGGTAAAGCCGGCCAAACTCATCATCGCCAGCACCGCGCAGAACAGCATGCCCAGCAGCTTGTACATCTTCATGGTTATATCCCTTCGATTAATTGATTAGTATAGCCGGATTCCTCCGCCAGCCGCGCCATCGTGCGGTAGCAGGCTTCCAACATGTTCATGCCGCCCAACACCTGCTCCGGCGAAGCCGTCGTGGTGGCGCTGTTCTGCGTCGCCTCCAGCGTCGGGCCCATGTTCTTTGCCAGCGCCATCGCGTCCTGATCCCCGTTCGCCGCCAGCTGGAAGAGGGTCATCTTCGCGGTCTGGAACATCGGATTCACCTTTTCGAGCAGGGTATTGTCTATCGCGTTCTCATCCCAGTACCATGTGTTTTCCATCGTATCACGCCTCCTCCAACGAGCAGCTTGGTCTTTCGGCGTAGTGACTTTATTTCAGTGCTCGTCACCTGACAAACTCCTCATGGCTCGATCCCGATCCCTGACACTCATTGGCACCATTATTCCACGCGTTCTATGCTCATGTTCTTCATGCCCATATCGGACAGTACGTCGCGCATGGCCTTGATGTAGGTCGCTTCATGCATGCCCTGATACCAGTCGATGTAGAAGGTGTCGCCCACCTCAGTCACCTGCACCATGACGCCGTTTTCGGGCATGACGTGGAAGGCAGTCATGCGGATTCGTTTGCCGTAATTGCCGGTGCGCAGCGTACCCACATAGCTGATCTCAAGCGGGGCATTCGCGCTTTTGCGCTGCTCCAGGCAAATATTGTCGAGCGCGCCAAAGGCATAGGCCTTCGTGTATCCCTCGCACATACCGCGGAATATGCCGGCATTCATACGGATGCTCGGCTCGGAGGTGAACTGGCGCAGGTAAGCCCTGAAGGCAGCGCTGAGCTCCTGATCGCTCTTGCCGGTCACGTCGGACGGTTCAAATTTGTACTGGGCAAAGACCGCCTGATGCACCAGGGAGGTGCTGTTGCCCATCACCTTGCGGATGTTCACAGGGTACATGATCTTGATGGGCAGCGCGTTTTCAGGATGCACCCGCTGGACGGCCTTTGACAGCGCAACCGAGAGCACGGAGACCGGGCTGCCGCCGATCGACTTGGCATAGCCCATCATTTCGCCGCTGGGCACGGACAGGCAGTAGCCGCGGCAATCCGGACGATTGCCAAACATTTCTCCACTCGTGAATTCAGGCGGTGTAAAGGTCTTTTCGCTCTCCATGCCAGCCGCGAGCGCGGAGATATCGACGGCATCCGCCATGCGATAGGCGTCCACGTCCAGGCCTGGAACCGCACCGTCCTTTTCGGTGAACACGCCTTCGGGAACCGGGTATTCCACGCCGTCCGCGAGGCAATAGTAGTGGTAGAAGAAGGTTTCAAACACATGGTTGATGCCCGTACCATCCACCGGCACATGGTCGATGTAAATGTAGAGCGTTCGCCCAAAGTAGCAGAAGGTGACCATGTGGAAATTGCCGGATCGCTCGTAGGGTTCGATGATCTCACCTGTTTCCTCGATCACGAAGGGAAGCGGATTCTCCGTCAACAGCAGCCGACCGTTGCGGGCCACGACCGCGTAGCGCATGTAAGGATAGACGGTCAGCGTCTTTTCCCAGGCCGTCTTCAGGGCAGCTGGGTCCACGGCCTCCGCCAGGTCAAAGCGGTAGGTCATGAAGAAAGCCTTGTTTGTCGGGTAGGCAGCACGGCAGAACATGCCCGCCGTGATCGGCTTGATCTCCTTCCAGTCCTCGGTCACCGGGTCGCCGGTGATGCCCACGGTGAATTTGTAGCTGCGCTCATATTTTCCGCCGTTCAGACTGATCACATTGTCCCAGCCGTTGCACTGGCCAGAACAGAGGAAAGCGTCGCAGCGCGAAAGGATGTAGAGCGCGTAGAAGTAATTGATGGTAGTGTCTTCCAGCTTGGCCTCGTAATCCTCCTTGTTTTTCTCCTTTTCATATTCCGTGATAATCTGACCCTGCCGCAGGTTCCTGACGGAGAGCCGCTCCTGCGCCAGCGCAATCATATCCCTGCCGAATTCCTTCTTCATCTGGGCCAGAATGTCGGAATCCTCCGTGGCCAGGAACACCTTCTCATAGCCGTATGCATTCATCCACTGCCTGATCCTCGGCGTCATCTGCTCCACAGTGGCCATCTTTCGGGCGCCTCCGAAGCCGACGGCGAGATAGTCGGATCCACGGATCAGCACGCCCAGCACCTTTCTGCCGCCCAGCACCGCGTCGTAGTATTCATCCATTTCCGCCTTGAAGCCGAGAGCGATGGCTGAAGCCTCCAGCGTGGCGGGCAGATAGGTGTAATACTGGGTCTTGTTGATGACCACCACGCCGGGAACGACCACCGTATTCGCCTCCGTGGCTTCGGGATCCCAGATGTCCACGGCGAAATACCTTTCCACCAGCGAACGGGGATATTTGCCGAAGTGATCCTTGTCGGGCGCCACGAATTTAAGCCCCAGCCGTTCCGCCAGCGCCTGGTTCCGGGTGTAAGCGGAGAGCAGCGCGCCGATGCCGCCCGCGTCATTGATCGGGAGTGTCAGGAACTTATAGTTCTTCAAATCGCGTCCGCCCAATATCCATTGCAGGAAAAAGACATTGTGAAAGACGTATACCGCGCTCATACGTTTAAAATTGCCGTCCTCCAGGCCGCACCGGTGCTGCTCCTGGATATAGAGCGTGGTATCCGCGAAGCGATTCTCCGGGAATGTGTCCACGATATGGATGCGTTCGCACTCCCCGGTGAACCAGAAGATCCGCTCGTCCCGGCACCAGATATCCATTTCTATGTTGGACAGAATGACTCTGGTCAGCACGATGGTATACTCGTTGAGCTCCTCGAACATCATCCTGTCAAACTGTTGCAGGTATTCCAGGTACAAGGTTCGGGTGTCCGTCTCATCATAGAACGGGTACTTGGCGATGAACGGCCCCTTCACATATTTGGGATAACCCTCAAGCGGCTCTATGTCGTCCTCGTTGTCCCAATAGACGATGTCAAAGTCATCGCCCCTGTCGTTCAAGACGTGGAATCGGGACTTGCTCTCCGGTTCTTCCCTCAGTGCCTCGTGAAACAGCCGGTCGCTCAATTTCAGCGCCTTTGCCTCTATCTCCTGGTTCAGTGCTTCGATTTTAAACACGATTCATGCTCCTTTCGCCTGATAAATCAAATTTGTGCCAATTCACCACGCCACCTTTTGCAGCGCCACGCCGCAGCGGCAGGGAAGGTAGAGCTTGATGCCACAGCCGAACACGGTGTCCTCTGTGTAATAGACCTGGTCCATGCTGGTGCGGCTCTGGCCGCCGAAGGGCCAGTCGTCGGTGGACAGTACCACCCTGTACCCGCAGGGCCGGTGACGCGGCAGTTGACGAACACGCTCTCCTGGCTCCAGGTCGGATGCAGGTTGAAGGCGTACAGCAGCCCGCCACGGGCAAAGACCAGCAGCTTGCGCTCATTGTCGATCCAAAGGCTCTCGGCGGGGCCGTTGCAGTGCGCCTTGCGGGTGTTCATCAGATACGTCATTCCCCGGTCAAAGGCAGCCAGCCAGTCGAACTTGAGGGCCCAGTTCTGCGCCAGCGACCACTGCCGGCGGGCGTAGTGATAGCTCCAGTTGTTGCCCTCCCGGGGAAAGTCGATCCACTCCGGATGCCCGAACTCGTTGCCCATGAAGATGAGATAGCCGTTGCCCGCCGTGGCGCAGGTCAGAAAGCGGATGACCTTGTGCATGTCGATGGCCCGATCCATCGTCGGGCTGTGATAGTCCTTTGCCATGCCGTCGTACATCTCCGCCCCCGCCAACCGGAACATCAGCGACTGGTCCCCCACCATCGCCTGGTTGTGGCTCTCCGCGTAGCCGATGCTCATCTCGCCGGGGTGGCTCCAGGTCAGCTCCCGCCACAGATAGTGCATGTCCCAATCGTTCCGCATCATGTCCTTCACCAGCTTGATCCAGGTGTCGGGAACGCCCATGGAGAGGCGGTAGTCAAAGCCCACGCCGCCATATTCCAGCGGCAGGCACATGCCCGGGAAGGTGCTGACATCCTCGGCGATGGTCATGGCCTTGGGATTGTAGCCGTGGATCAGCTCGTTGGCCAGCATCAGGTACACGCGCCCGTCCACGTTGGTATTCATCGAGAACATGGAGGGATAGCCCGAAAAACCGTTCAGTCCGTGATCCTCGTACATGATGCTGGTCACGCCGTCGAAGCGGAAGCCGTCGAAGTGGAATTCCTCCATCCAGTATTTGAGGTTGGACAGCAGGAAGTGGAGCACCTCGTGCTTGGAATAGTCGAATATGCGGGTCTTCCAGCCGGCGTGCCAGCCGCGCTCGCCGTCGTGGAAATACTGGTAGTTCGTGCCGTCCTGCTGGTTGAGCCCCTCGCCGATGTTTGGGCAGGTGTGGCTGTGCACCACGTCCAGCAGCACCGAGAGGCCCATGCCGTGGGCCTTGTTGATGAGATACTTCAAATCCTCCGGCGTGCCATAGCGGTGGCTGGGCGCGAAGAAGTTGGTCACCTGGTAGCCGAAGGAGGCGTAGTAGGGATGCTCCTGAATCGCCATCAGCTGCACGGTGTTGTAGCCCGCGCTCTGGATCCAGGGCAGCGTGTTGTCCGCGAACTCCCGGTAGGAACCGATGCCGCCGTGCTCCTGGGCCATACCGACGTGGGCCTCGTAGATCATCGGCGAATCCGGGCGGCACTTACCAAAGTAATCCCAGTCCGTCCACTCAAAGGGCGTATCCGGCATCCAGATCTGGCCGCAGAGGGTCTCGGTGGACATGTCCATCACGCAGCGGGTCATGTAGGCGGGGATGCGCTCGAAGGACGTCCCCTCCCGGCCCACCAGGAGCTTGATGAACTGGCCGTGCTTCAGCTTGTCCCAGCCGTCGAGATGGATCTCCCACACGCCGCCACCGATGTGCTGCAAGGGATATTCCCACTTGGCCCAGTAATTGAAGTCGCCGGGCAGCCATTCCCGGAAGACCCAGCCGGTCTCCGTTCGGTGAAAGCCAAAGTAGCGGTGGCCGTTGGCGAAGTCGGAGAGGTTCCGCCACTCATTCAGCTGCCAGCGCCGGTCGTTGAATCAGTCGAGATGCATCCTGATCTCCCCCGCATAGGGGTTCAGGGTCGGGTCCTTCTCCATCAGCAGCCAGAGGGCGTTGTCAACGTGTATCATGGGGGAACCTCCTCTTGCGTACCTTGGGCAGAAAGCAGGGATAGTCTGTTCATCTACATGGATTCATCTATGCAATGTCCAGAATGTCCGCAAAGCCGGTCACGTCGAACACCTCTTTGACCATCTCGTTGGCGTTCACGACCTTCATGCCGCCCTTCTTCATCATGGTCTTGTGGGCCGAGAGCAGCACGCGCAGGCCTGCGGAAGAGATGTAATCCAACGCGGCAAAGTCCATCGTCAGTTCGTTCGCGCCATCCATGCTCTCCTTCAACGCCTGCTCCAGCTCCGGGGCGGTGGTGGTGTCGAGGCGGCCCTCCAGGGCAACGTTCAAATTGGTCCCGTTCAGGCTCTTGGTGATCTTCATGTCCAAATTCCTCCTTGTCAGATCCGCTTGTGTATGATCAAAATATTGAACCCGTTTTCATAGTGGTATTCCAGCTTGTCCATGCTCTTCTTGACCATGAATATCCCCAGGCCCCCGATCCCCCGCTCCTCCGTCGACAGGGTCACGTCCGGGTCGGCCTTTTCCAGGGGATTGAAGGGGACGCCGCCATCAATGAAGGCGATGCTTGCCATGCGGGCGGTCTCGTCGAAGTCAAACCGCACCATGGCTTCGCCCGTACCGTCCGGGTAGGCGTAGTGGGCAATGTTGCCGAACAGCTCGTCGATGGTGATGTCGATCTGCATCTGCGCCTTCATCGAACAGTCGACCGCCTCCAGCTGCTCGTCGATAAATGCCGTGACAACGGGGATGTTCTCCAGCGTTGCCGGTACCGTCAGTTCCTTCACGCCTTCTTACCTCCCTTGTACTCCACGCACAGCATGGTTAAATCGTCAAACTGCTCCGCTTCCTTCACGAAACTATCCACGCTGGCGCGCACGTTCTTGAGAATCTGCTGGGGCGCGGCGTCCGGATCGGCGTTCAGCGCGTCGATCATCCGCTCCGTGCCGTACAGCTCCTTCTCGGCGCTGGTGGCCTCCGCCACGCCGTCGGTGTACACGAACAGCTTGCTGCCCGGCTCCAGCTGAATCTCGTATTCCTTGTATCGCACGCCCTCCATGCCGCCGATGACGAAGCCGTGCTTGTCCTTGTAGAGCTCGAACTGCCCGTTCGGCTGCCTGAGCGCCGGGAATTCGTGGCCCGCGTTGGCGGCAGTCAGGCAGCCGGTGGACAGCTCAAGGATGCCCAGCCACACCGTGACGAACATCTGCGCCTCGTTGTTGGAGCAGATCGAGTCGTTCGTCCTTCGCAGAACCTCCGCCGGAGAGTAGCCCAGCATGGCCACGCTTTGCAGAATGATCTTGCTGGCCATCATAAACAGCGCCGCCGGAACGCCCTTACCGGACACGTCCGCGATGACGAGCCCCAGGTGGTCGTCGTCGATCAGGAAGTAGTCGTAGAAGTCGCCGCCCACCTCCTTGGCCGGGTCCATGGAGGCGTAGATGTCGAATTCGCTGCGCATCGGGAAGGCCGGGAAGATGTGGGGCAGCATGGAGGCCTGGATGTCCGTCGCCAGCGACAGCTCCGCGCCGATGCGTTCCTTTTCCGCGGTGACCTTTTTGACCTCATCCACATATTGCAGCGTCCGCGCTGAGAGCGTGGCAAAAGACTCCGCCAGCGCCTCGATCTCGTCATTCGTGCGATAGGTGTCCTCCATCATGAACTGCAGGTTGCCCCCGCCCAGGGACACCACCCGCTTTGTCATGGTCTCCAGCGGCTTGACGATGCGCTTGGACACCGTCAGCGCGCCGACGAGAGCCAGGATCGTCACGATCATCAGCGCCACCGTGATCCACGTCCGAGCCCGGGAGATGCCGCCTTGGAAGGCGGAAACCGCGTTCTGCGATATTTCATCATATTGCGCCGCCAGCATGACCGTCGGCTGGTCCGCCACCGTCTTATCCACCAGGCTGACCACCGTCCAGCCCACCGTGGGGATGGGCGCGCCGGTCATGTACCAGGTCGCGCCGTCCGCCTCGACCAGCGTCGCCTCCGTGTTCGCGGCGAGGGCATCGTCAATAAACGATGCCAGTTCCGCGTTGCCCAACTTCCGCAGGTCCTCCGCCTCGGCATTTCCCTTGACCTGGAAGATTCCCTCAGTTCGGGGCGAGAACACCACATGACCGTGCTGATTGACGATGCAGGTAAACTGGCCGTTTTCGTCCGAGGCGTTCACATAGGCCTCCATGTTGTCCAGGAACAGGTCCGCTCCAGCGACTGCCACAACCTTGCCGCTTGCGTCATAGACCGGCATGGCGCACATAACGCAAAACTGCCCCGTGAAAACGTCGGACGAGACGTCGGAAAAATACAGCCCGCCCTTGGCAATCGCGCCTCTGTACCAATCCCGCTCATGGATCGGTATGGAGACAATTTCGCCATTCGCGTCAAATTTGGACGAGGCATGGTCGTCCACCAGCAGCATCACACCTTCCGGCAGGGCGACGTAGCAGGAATCGACCTCGGCGTTGCCGTACATCGACAGCATAAGCTCTGACAGGTTGCCGATCAGGCCCAGCTTTTGAGCTACGGCAGGGTCGTTCAGGTCGACCCCCGCCTCCGTCAGCAGCTGTACACTGGCCGCGCCGTCCAGCGCGGCGTCCGGCAGTGAAACTTCGCGGGCGGGATACTTGTCGGGCGCTTCAAAGAGCATCCGCGCGTATTCCCCCAGCGTGCCCACGGTGTCCGCCGTGTCGGAAAACAGGTCGTTAGCGATATAGGCCTGGAATTGCGTCCGGCTGCTCTGAGTCTGGGCGATCACCGCGTCCATGGTCTCCTGTGAGATGGCGGTGATGGCCCCTTTCTGCGCGTCGTTGGTCTCAGTCACCAAGCCAGTCAGGTTTTTCATCTGGTAGACGATCATCACCGAATAGGCCGCCATGACCAGC
>JAFUZM010000230.1 GCA_017476605.1 Clostridia bacterium | reverse complement strand
GATGCCTTTGATCAGTACTATCCGCGTATGGTCAACGCCGCTTCCGTGGAAGAGTGCGATGCCCTCTATGCCGATATGCTTTCCGCCATGGAATCTGCCGGAATGTCCGATATCGAAGCTTACATGACTCCCATCTACTTCGACCGTCTCGCGCTGTGGGGACTCGAACCTGTTTCCAGCAAGTAAGCTTATCAACGGAACGTAAGTATCGATAAGTCATCAAAGCAGGATCAGATAGGTTGCCCGAGTGCGGCCTGTCTGATCCTGCTTTCGTTTCCAAAGCTTAATGGAGGAACGCGCCTATGGCAAAGTCGACCGAATTGAAGAGCAAGCCCAAAAAGGCACTGCGAAGCAGGCTCTGGGATCAGCGGTATCTGTTCCTGCTGATGATTCCGGGCATCGTGTGGGTGCTGATCATCTGCTACGCGCCCATGACTGGCCTGTACATGGCCTTTACCAACTACAGACCCTCGCAGAACGGCTATTTCTATGACCTGTTCAACGCCAAGTTTGTGGGCCTTGACTGGTTCAACTATTTCTTTAAAAAAGACTTCTCAATGATCATGCGCAATACGCTGGCAACAAGTCTTCTGACGCTGCTGTTCTCGTTCCCTGCGCCGATCATTCTCGCCCTCATGCTCAACGAGGTGCGCAATATCCGCCTCAAGAAGTTCATTCAGACAGCCTCGTATCTCCCTTACTTCATTTCCTGGGTTATTGCGTCCAATATCTTCCTGACCTTCCTTGCAGGAAACGGTATCGTCAATGACCTGCTGTTGGGACTGGGACTGACCAACCAGCGTATTCTCTTCTTCCAGAACGGTCCCTATTTCTGGTGGATCATCGCCATTGCCAATACCTGGAAGGGGATGGGCTACAACGCGATCATCTATCTTTCGGCAATCTCCGGCATTGACCAGCAGCTCTATGAAGCGGCCGAGGTGGACGGTGCCAGCCGAGTCAAGCGTATCTGGCACATTACGCTGCCCACCATCCGCCCAACCATCTCTATTCTGCTGATTCTGGCCATCGGCGGCATCCTGACCACCGGCTTTGAGCAGCAGCTGCTCATGGGCAACAATGCCATTCTGAACTATTCGGACGTTCTGGATACCTACTCCTACCGCTACGGTCTGGCCAAGGGCATGTATTCCTACGGCACGGCGGTGGGTCTGTTCAAGTCCATCGTTTCCTTTATCCTGGTGATGGGAGCCAACCAGATCACCGCGAAGCTGAACGACTCTGCACTGTTCTGAGAAAGGAGGGATTGCTAAATGGCTGCCACTGCGAGAAAAAACGCCATCCGTGTCAGACGAACCGGCGGCGAATGGATTCTTGATATCTTCAAAGTCATCTTCCTTGCCATTGTTGTCATCATTACGGTCTATCCCTTCTGGAACATCTTTGTGGTGTCCATCAATGATGCAACCGATGCCGTGCGCGGCGGCATCTATTTCTGGCCGCGCGTATTCAGCATCTACAGCTACAAGGAAATCCTCGGACGGTCGACCTTCCAGCACTCCATTCTGGTGACGCTGGCAAGAACGCTCATCGGAACACCGCTGGCTGTTATGGCAACATCCATGCTGGCCTATCCGCTCTCCCGCAAGGACCTGGTGGGCCACAAGTTCTGGAGCCTTCTGTTCGTCTTCACCATGTACTTTGGCGGCGGTCAGGTGCCGTACTACATGGTGCTCAAGAACCTGGGTCTATTGGACAATTTCTGGGTTTTCATTTTCCCGCTGATCATGAACGTCTACAACATGATTCTCATCCGCTCCTACATCGAGTCCATGCCGAGCTCACTGTTCGAGGCGGTGCGTATTGACGGCGGCAATGACCTGGTGATCTTCTTCCGGATCGTGCTGCCGCTGGCCAAGCCGATTCTGATGACGGTCGCACTGTTTGTGGCTATCAACCAGTGGAACTCCTGGTTTGATGCCTACCTGTATACCTCCTCCCAGAATCTCAAGCCTATGCAGTCGATCCTGGTGGAAATCCTCAACCAGTATCAGACCGGCGCAACCACCTCCCAGCAGATGGCCCAGGGCAAGACGGGTGTCACCGTGACCCCGGACTCCATCCGTATGGCGGCGACCATGGTGGCCACGATTCCGATCATTCTGGTATACCCCTTCATTCAGAAATACTTTGTCAAGGGCATCATGATTGGTGCGGTGAATGGTTAATTTTGCCCGCAGAGGGGAGAGCAAGATGGAACAGCAAGTAGAATCCGTATATGTCTTTCAGAACAGACTCTATCAGGGGATAGAAAACCTGCCGCATCAGGATCCCTATCAGAGTCGTCTGCTGAAGATGACGACCTGCGGCATGCAGCACTGTCTCCCCGGCTACGAGTATCCTGTCTTCAATCGTCCCGGTTATCATCTGCATGTCGTCATCTCCGGAAAGGGCCGGATGATGGTCAACGGCACAACGTATAACGTGCATGCCGGACAGTTTTTCCTGCTCAAGGAAAACGAGGAGGTCCACTATAAGGCGGACGAGGAGGATCCCTGGTACTATGCCTGGATCTGCCTCATCGGGGACAGTGCAAAGAAGTACATGGAGGATGCGGGGTTCACCGACGGCGTCTATGTCCTGGACTGCAAGGTTGACCCGATGAACTTTGTCGCCATTGTCAAGGAGATGATTGCAAGGCCCTATCTGGATAACTCCAGCGAGCTGTGGCGCCTGAGTCTCGCGGCAAGGTTCATGTCCTATGCCACCGAGTCCTGGGAGATCCTCACGCAGACACAGCGTCGCAGGGATGATCTCACAGCGGATGACTATGTGAACTATGCGGTGCGCTATATCCGCAGCAATTACTCCCATATCCGCATCGCGGAGGTCGCAGACTATATTGGGATCTCCCGCAGCTACTTTACGGAGATCTTCAAGCGAAAGATCTACATGTCGCCCCAGGAATTCCTGATGAAGGTCCGCATCAACCGGGCCAAGGAGCTTTTAGAGCAGACCCAGCTTCCGATTTCCGTGGTGGCGGCATCCGTGGGCTACGAGGATCAGCTGGCGTTCTCCCGTATCTTCAAAAAGAAGATAGGAGAGAGCCCGGAAAAGTATCGCAAGCGCCTGATGATAAACCACAGGGAAAAAGAAAACGCGATGCCGGAGGGCGAGCAAGCGATGGAAGCAACCGATAGCCAGATGGATGAAAGGCCATAGGAAATGTAGCACAGGCAGAGAACGCATCTTTTGTCCGACTTCATCAAGAGGATAGGCTGCGCATGCGCAGTTTCACAGGATTGATCGAAAAGAGCTTTGCTGGAAAAGATATGTAGATCTGAGAGAGCCCTTGTGAAAGGCTGATTTTGAGAACTTCTGGGGCTGTCATGGTTAAGAGCATGGAGCGCTTTGGCATTTCAGCGGTTTGGTTACAATCAAGCTCTGATGAAGTGGGAGATGAAGCGTTTTCATTCGGCCAGTATGGGGTGCTTGCATGCTCAGACCCGTGAAGCTGAATGATAGCGGCAAGATTCCGAGAGAAGCAAACAATAAGGCGGCAGCTGCAATGAATGCAGCTGCCGCGCTTTCGATGAACCGGTTTGCAGTGGTGTGAATCTTATTGGAGTTCAACGAGATAGCCGTGTTCCATAGCCCAGGATGCTGCGGTACTTCCGCTGGGGGTCACCACCGCCAGGTACTTACTGCAGCCGGAGAAGGCTGTGTCAGCGATAGAGGTGACGGAGGCGGGAATCTCGATTCGGGTGACCGTGCTTCCCTGGAAAGCTCCTGCGCCGATTTCTTTCAGGGTGCTGGGGCAGATCACGGTACTGCTCTGGATTCCGGCAAATGCCTCTTCCTCAATGCAGGTAAGGGAAGCGGGTAACGTCAGCGTCCCATCTACAGCGGTCAGCTTGCCGGAGGAAATTCTGTAGAATTCGGTGGCGCGCGTCACACTGCCGGCGGGATTCTTCAGGGTCACGACGATCTGATAGAGACCGTCCGGGATATCCTTTACGAGGGCAGGGGCTGAAGCTGTATGTGCTTCGATGTGGTTATAAAGCGAATTGTCAAGCCCTTGATACACATCGAACGCGACTTGGGTTGGCATGCCGCCGGACACGTGGAGTGCAATCTCCAGATCACTGCCCGTTTTGCTGGCTGTGATGCTGTCAAGAGATGGCAATTCAGGTTCTTCATCCAGAAGGTGGATGGTGATTCTCTTCGTTACCAGAATCAAATCATTTCGGCAAGAAATGTCATAGACATAATCGCCAGCAGGTGCAGTATCCGATCTCCAGAAAAGGTCCAGGAATGGGGCCAGATCTTCACTATAGGGTTTCCCGTTATAGATGGCATCCTCCGGGACACTTACAGGCTGTATCGTCCATTCCCAAGTGTGAGTATATGAATCGTCTGCAACAACTTCGAAACGCGCCAGATGAAGATCAGCGCTTCTGTAGGCATACAGGGTTTCGGGTACATTGATATCATAGTCCGCTACTGGTTCGGAGCCGTCTTCATTGAGCACCAGTACAGGAATTTCTTTGTATACCGATAAAGAATCGATACTGAAGCTCAGGAAAATCGAATAGTATCCGGCTTCAAGGCCTGTCATGGTATATACTCCATCATCTACTATGACTCGTAGAAAAGAGTTTTCTCCGCCTGCAGCAGTGCTTCCCCAATTGACGGAAGGGTTGTTCCAGTGCAAATTCAAACCGTCAGGAACCCTCCAGCCTTCGGGGAGAATGTGTGCGCTTTCCGTAATCGTCTCTCCGACCCTCAGTGTAATGGACTCGGGAAAGGAGAGTTCTGGGACTCCGTCGGGGCAGTCCAGAAGATGAACAGTGAAACGCTTGCTCAGGGAGCGCTCATCGGCTGTGCAGGAGACCTCGTAGATGTAATCACCTGCAGGGGGATAGGCTTCTGACCAGTTGAGTACAATAGTTGTGTCATAGCCATAAGCAATATGAATCGCGTCCTGAGGGACACTGACGGGCAAAAGCGACCACTGTAAATCTGCGGGAGAACCACCATACTTGGCAGAAACGCTTGGGAGACCATAGAGCTCCCTCAGATCATCTTTTATCCGATAGACCGTTGTTTCTTCTTCAGCAAGATTCAGCTCAAACTGGACTTCGGGCTTGGTTCCATCTGCGTTGAGCACAGTAACATAGATGTCTCCTTTGCTAAGGAAATAACTATTAGAAGATGCTTCTAGGTTTACGACGTACACTCCGGGCGTTTTTCCGAGGAAGGAATAATGCCCATCTTGATCCGAGGAAAATACAAGATAGTCGTTATCACTGGGATTGAGATAGCGGCGGTCTAGATAACAGGTGCCTCTCCAATCAAAGCTCCATCCGGGGAGCGACCACCCGGAAGGCATAATAGATGCAGTTTCTGTGACGGTCTCCCCAAGCGGAATGGTGAGCTTGTCGGGGAATGATATGCCAGTCGGTGCGCCAACGGGGGAATCCTGAAGATGGATGGTGATCCGCTTGGTGACAGTTCCGGCATTCCATGTGCATGAGACATCATAGATATAGTCTCCAACGGGAAAGGCCCTAGCGTAGATCCAGGAAAGTTCAGCGGAGGAAGAAGTCCCCCATATTCTCACCATGTTAGCGGGCGCATCGACCATCTGCAGACTCCAAACGGGGGCATATGCGCCAGACTGATAATTGTCAATTTCAGCTTCGGTAATCTTATTACTGCTGAGATGCCAGTCATTGAGCTTGTATACGGTGATCTCATCCGGAAGGCTGAAGCTGAAGCCTGGGTCAGGTTCGCTGCCGTCCTCTCTCAGGACAATGACCGGGACAGCTTTGCTAAACGAAAGATAGGAGACGTTGACCGTCATTTCGACCATATACCTTCCGGCGGCAATTCCAGTAAAAGTATATTGCCCGTGATCACCTGCGGATACCAGCAGGCAATCATTCTCGGAAGGATCGAACCATTCTCCACGAACGAAGGCATCATTGACATTCCAGTACAGATTGAAGCCGGGAAGAGACCAGCCATCGGGCAGAAGAGAGGCAGTTTCGGAGATGCTCTCCCCAAGAGGTACGATAATCTTGTCGGGGAATGAAATGCCATCGGGCAATCTAACGGGAGATTCCTGAAGATGAATGCTGATGCGCTTGGTGATGACCTCATCATTCCATATGCATGAGACATCATAGATATAGTCACCAAGGGGATAGTCCTCAGAATATTTCCAACGAAGAATTACGGGACTATCAGACATGTAGATCAGGTCAGCGGGTGCATCGACCATCTTCAGGCTCCAGCCGGGGGCAAACCCCTCAGACGGGTATTTATCGAACTCCGCTCCAGTAATGCGTCGATCTGACAGATGGTATCCATCGAATTTGTATACCGTAACCTCGTCCGGAAGGCTAAAGCTGAATGCGGCGTCAGGTTCACTGCCGTCCTCATTCAGGACAATGATCGGAACAGTTTTGCTAAACGAAAGATACGAAACATTGGCAGCTATTTCGACCATATATCTTCCGGCGGTTATTCCAGTGAAAGTATATTGTCCTTGATTATTGGCGGATACCAGCAGGTAATCATTCTCAGAAGGCTCAAACCATTCTCCGTGAAATAAAACATCATTGACATTCCAGTACAGATTGAAGCCGGGAAGAGACCAATCATCCGGCAGAATAGATGCAGTTTCGGAGATGCTCTCCCCAAGAGGTACGATGATCTCGTCGGGGAATGAAATGCCATCGGGCGATCCAACAGGGGATTCCTGAAGATGAATGGTGGTGCGTTTAGTGATGGTGTTATCAGCACAGGTGCATGAGACATCATAGATATAGTCGCCAAGGGGATAGTCCTCAGCATATTCCCAGCGAAGAATTCCGGAACTATCCGACATGTAGATCAGGTCAGCGGGTGCATCGACCATCTGCAGGCTCCAGTAAGGGACAATGTCATCGGGCGGGTATTTATCGAACTCAGCTACAGTAATATATTGATATGGCAGACCGTATCCATCGAATT
>JAFUZM010000229.1 GCA_017476605.1 Clostridia bacterium | reverse complement strand
GCTTTCACAGGCGCAGAGCAGGGTGCACAGCAGGAGCGCCACAATGATAAAAATGCGATAATGGTACTTTCTCATTTTTTGTCCCTTCTCTGAATGATTTTTGAATATACTGAACGACAAAAGGGGAGGGAAACGCCGAGATAATGCCTCCCCTGCAATGATTATTTTTCAACCGTGATCTTCGCCATCCTGCTTTTCCGATGGAAAAGAATGAACAGAATCAGCATGATGGCTGCGCCACCGTATGCCACTACATTAAGCGCGATATACAGGGCAGATACAAGGGAGGTATCCACGGCAGCGACACCGAGACTGCGGTGCAGTGAAGCAGAGGCATTGGCATACAGGATATGCTTGGCGGCTGTCTTCATGGCCAGCACACCTTCCTCGCTCTGCTTGATGGTATCGCAACGCAGGAAGGAGCTCCGCTGGTTTTTCGAATAGCTGGTAGCCAACATCAGATCTGTTCCGGCACAGAGGCCTCTTTCCGCACCCATAATGGCTGCGCCGGCAAGGTCTGTATTAATGACACCGCGGAAGCCCCACTCTGAGCGAACAATGTTGTGCATGAGATTGTAATTTCCGCCGTTCCACTGGGCGTTCATCAGCATGAAGGAGCTCATGAGTCCCGTCAGCTTTTTCTGCTTGATGGCAATTTCGAAAGATTTCAAATACAGCTGGCGAGCGGTCTGTTCACTCATAATCACATTGCTGCCGTTGGAGCGCCTTGCCTCCAGCTCGTTGAAGGCGAAGTGTTTTGCGTAGGTATAAACGCCCTCCTCAAAAGCACCATGAGCAACGGAGGCGGCCATCATGCCGGTGATCAGCGGATCCTCGGAGAAGTATTCTCCGTTCCGGCCTCCGAAAGGGGAGCGATGCAGGTTCATCCCTGGGGCATACCAGCCATTGTTGCCAAAGGCATTGCCTTCCTGGCCTACAGCCCGGCCATATTCCTCAAGCAGCGACACATTCCAGGTTGCTGCCATGATGGGTTCAGAGGAAAAACCGGTGGTTTCCTGTGCAATGTCCATGGATGCTTTGAGAAAATTGGAGAAGCCAGTGGGACCGTCATAGTCGGTGGAGGACTCTTTTTCAATAGATGCTACCGCAATGGTACCATAGCCGCCGCGGCCAATGAGCTCCTCCAGTTCATCCAGACTCATCTGACTGATGAGCATTTCCCAGCGAGGGTCGTCATAGTCCACTTCGTTCACGACAGTCAATTGCCCATTGCTGACTTTTGTCAGTGCTTTTCCGTCTACGTCGGTGGTGTACAAATCCGCCAGTGTGTATTTCTTTTCCTGTTCCAGGGCCGGATTCGTAAACTCTGCTACGTCCTTCAGATGGTCTGGATTGAAGGTGGTGTACGTGTTGCTGCCGTAGTTTGCCTTCAATGCCTGATACAGTGGGGAATCAGCGGCCAGGGTGACCGGACCGTTGATGATCCCACCACGGGTGTTGGCTTCTCTTGAGATGGTCTCCGGTGCATTCGCAAATCCATCTTTTCTTGAAAGCATTGCATAACCGGCGGATGCATCATTGCTGGCGATGCCGGTATCATTTGCTGTTGTCTCCAACTGGTTGATTGCGGCAACGGTATCAGAGGGCCGCTTGTTTTCGCCGGCATAGACGACTTCATCCAGCACAGTGGTATAGGTCCTCTCTGGGGAATTCTGGTTGATTTTCCAGCAGTGTGCGCCGGACTGTGCGGAGGCCAGGTGAAAAACGTAATTGCCACCGGCCAGTACATATGCGCCATTTCCGTTATCCGCGTTCACATCATAGGAGGGCAGGTCTTCAAGAGAGACTGTGATGGTGACCGTTTCAGAAGCTCCGGGTTTCAGCATCTGGGTTTTGTCAAAGCCCACAAGCTCTACCTGAGCCGTTTCCACGCCGCCGTTGGTATAGGGCTTCTGGACGTACAGCTCAATGACGTCCTTTCCGGTCACGCTTCCGCTATTGGTTGCTTGAACCGTAAATACGTACTGGAGGCCATGCTCCTCAGAATTCTGTGTGGTAACATTGGTGATCTTTTCCTCAAAGGTCGTATAGGAGAGCCCGTATCCGAAAGGATAGGCAACGACGCCCTCATATCCGTTTCCGTATTCATTGGAAATATTATCCCAATAGCCTTCCGCGTCTGCAGTCTCATACCAGCGGTATCCTACATAGATGCCCTCGCTGCAATTGGTGTAGGAGCCGATGGCCTTGCCGCTTTCATCCACATAGGCTGCCTCTGCGCTGTTGGAGGTATAGTAATTAGAGGCTGTTTCCTGCTCATACATCCAGGTGTCCACCAGGCGCCCGGAAGGATTCGCCTTTCCATCCAGAAGTGTGGCAATGCCGTAGGTGCCATACAGGCCAGTGCCACCCACCCAGAGGATGGCATCTGCATACTGCACCACAGGGCCAAGCTCCATGACATAAGAACTGTTGATCAGGGCGATGATTTTAAAACCTTCCTCATCCAGACGCTTCAGCAATGCCTTTTCATTCTCGCCCAATTCGAGTGAGTTACTCTCATCAGTGCGCACACCATCCGAGCCCTCACCGCCATTGGAGCCAAAGGTGATAATCGCCGTATCCGAAAAAGCCTTGGCATCCGCAAAGGACATGGCCTTCTCGTATTCACTGATAGCCAGCTCGTACTGCCCGGCAGCCCCGTTATCCACCGTGGAGCCTGTGGTATAGCCAAGTTCGCTTGACTGGATCAGTTTCCAAATGGTCTCATTGACTTCAAAACCTTCCGATTCCAATGCGGTTTTGAGATCGGCCGCTTCCGAATTTGTGGAGGAGGAACCGGAACCGCCTTTGTAATGGTGGGCGGACAGTATGCCGTAGACATTTACTTTATTTGTGTTTGCTTTGGAAAGAGGAAGCACATTTCCCTCATTTTTGAGCAGCACGCTGCCCTCTTCCTGCAATTGAATGTTGATGTTGCGGGAATTTGCCAGCGTACTCTGTACAATGTCATCTGAGGCTCTCGCCTCTTTTCCCAATGCGTTATTGATGACCTGAGAATACAGGGGATACAGAATATCCACCGCAATACCAAGTACCAGCAGGATCACAGCAAATACCAGAAACAGATAGTGTGCCCTGTGCTTTCCCTGCCTGGCCGGAGAAGCTTTCTTCATACCGTTTTCCCCTTTCAGTTTTCTGTAAAAAAGGCCAGATGAGCGCTTTGCTCATCTGGCCTTGTGATGATTCCGCCCTCTTGCTCACAGCTGGCGGAAGAAGTTCAGATTTGTTGAGTTTATGCAGCGATCAGATCACAGGGAAGTTGATATCTTCCACAGAAATGATTTCGTTGCCGTCGACCACGAAGGTTGCGCCGCCGAACACGGTGCTGTTCAGCAGGGAGGGAACAATCTTGTTCTTCCAGGCAGAGGCTTCTGCACCGTTATCTTCGTTCTCACAGGTCACGCTGGCAGGTGCGCTGGGAATATAATCCGCAAAGTCGCTGCCGTCGCTCAAACGGGTGAAGTCGCCGGTAAGATCGACTGCCACATAGGTGGGTTCGCCAAGAATGAAGGAATTCTCAGCTGCTTCGTAAGCGCCTTTGAAGGTGTAGGTGAATTCACCGGTGCCCTCATACACATCACCGGCGCCAACGATGGTAGCGATGGCTTTCAGGGTGTACGCTGTTTCATCCACAGACAGGGTGATCTTCCAGGTGCATCCTACACCATCACAGGTGCCGTCGTCACCCAGTGCCAGCTTCTTATTGCCCCAGCTCTGAATGTTCAGCATGCCCACACCGGGATCATCTCCGAAGGCGTTGATGTTGCAGAAGGAATAGTCCCAGGTCTCAAAATTGGGTGTTTCAACGCTGTAGACGTCTTCGGCCAATGCGCTGCTTATGCAGACTACTGCCAGCATTGCGATCATCAGCACTGCTATGAGGTTCTTTGTCATCTTCTTCATTTTGTCCTCCTTCTCCCTTTTAGAGGGAATCCAGGGCTTCCTCTCTCAGCTTAACATGCTTCTCGGGAAACCCTAAAGTGAATTGGTTGTTTTCATTTTACCGGAATTCGATTCCAAAACAATGGATACTGCCTAAATGCATTTTGTCAGTTCATAAATGCTGTACCATGAGCCAGTGGAAGATCGCCTTGATGGCATAGGCGTATTTGAAGCTCTGCATGTGTTCCGCTGCGCCATTGCCGGAGCTGGTCACCTGCTCAAAACCGAAGAAGTTTTGAGCATACTCCTGATCCAGCACCTCCTGTACTGCCGCCTCCAGGATCTCGCCACTGTTGTGATCCAGTCCATAAGCTTTACCGTATTGGATGCCATGGGCCTGAAGCGACGCTTCCATGTCATCCTGCCCATAAGGCGCCTTCTCATCTTTCCGCGAGGTGATATAGACGAATTTCTGATTGACAAAGGCTTCACGCTGGAGGATCGCATTGTACTGGTCATCACCAACTTCGCCGCCGGGCTGACAGCCTACATAGACTGTCGCAGCAAACTTATGAGGATAGGTATCATTGAGCGCAAAATCTGTAATGCCACCCATGGACTGACCGGTGAGGTACAGACGGTCTTCGTCCATACCATAGGCAGCCACCACCTGATCAATGAGCGGGACGATCTCAGCACCTTCAGTGCCTTCACTGAGATTGCCAGAATTCTCTTTAAACGCAAAGATCAGGCAAAAGGCCGGAAACTCTGCCATATTTTCCTCGGTGATCCATTTTGTCGGACATGGTGCTCTTTTTACCTTTGTCAGCGGTGAACCAATATAGGAAGAATCGGGGATATACACAATCAGCGGCAGGGAGACGCCCTCTCTGTAGGCAGCCGGGACATACAGCGAGTAATTCAACTGTGCTGACTGTCCGTCACCGTTCGTATACTCATGCACGGCATCTTCCCATTTTCCTTTTCGATTTTCTTCCTCTTCAGAAATATCAGGTGACGATGAATCCTGCTCAACAGCAAAATGTACTGTGATGCAGGGGAGAATGCCACCGTCCCCATTCCAGGCCAGGCCACCGACATCATCCCTCAGATCGGGAGTGATGTCGGGATTTGCGTTCATCGTGATATCGGAGGAGACGGAGCCGTTCTTACTCACACCTGCTACCAGATAACTTTGAACGCCGGCGGAGCGTAGCAGATAGAAACATGCCTGTGCGCCATCTGCCGTTGAACTCTGGTTGGAAGCCCGAACCCCCTGGATAGCGGCATAGTCTGTAAAGCCCCGCACACGGGATGCTCCCTTAGAGGAGTACCCATAGGCTTTATTCTTCACATCCGCAACAGATTGCAGAAAGACATGGTCTGTCGTGTTTTTCTGCCGGGCCTGATCAGTTGCTGTGATTCCCGTGGTTTGATTGTCCAGCACCGTAGGCAGAATCTGTGCCTGTTCCTCCACCGTGAATGCCGTCTTAAGGAAGGTTTCATTTAAGAAAATGCGCAGAGTGCTGTTTTCCCAGTCATTAACCGGGATCTCCGTACCCGGAATGAGGACCGTCTCCTCGTCCACAAAGCTGTACGCAGTCTGAAAGGGCTGTCCGTCCAGACTGCGGGAGGCAGCCAACAACATCTGCCCCTCCGCGTCACAGGAGAGAACATTCCAGACAATTGGCTCATAGCGGAACCAGTATACCGTGTTCAGCTGATATCCATTGTCGTCGATATAGGAGATATCCGCTCCGGTACTTTGGCCTGTGTAGATTGGCCGATAGGCTGTCAGATACACACCGCGATAGCAATCCTCCCCATATGAAACATCCTTGTAGAAAGCATAATCGGATGGCTGAGCATCCGCATAATAGCCATAGCTGTTCCAGGAACAGCTGTTCGCTTTGCCGGGTAAATCTCCGGTCAGTGCGTTCAGGGCTTCAAGAAGCGCAGAATCGGTAACACGGGTCTGCGGGTAATTGCCAAAGAGAATCTGATCTCCCGTCTGAAAGGGGATCTGTGTTTCCTCGGCGAATGAATCTGCCTGCACATTTCCCAGCGTAACTGTCAGCAGAGCAATGCATAGAATCATCAAAATCTTTTTCATGTTTTTTCCTCCTGTGCTGATGAGCAACTTTGTCTTTCGGCGTAGTGTCTTTTGTCAGTGCTCGTTACCTGACAAACTCCTCAGGAATAGATGTTGAGCAGGCCGATGGGTGTGCCTACGTTATTGTGTCCACAGACACAAAGCAGTTGAAACCGGGTTTGAATCCCCTGCTTCTGCAGCAGCAGGGCAATCCGCCTTTTGTGATGCTTCATCTTGTTTCCTCCCTTTCTTTCTGATCCGGATCCATGTGAATCAGTGACTGTTTATTTCTCTTCGAAGATAAACTCAGAACATTGTTCTGTCAGGACGATCATTATTTAATGCAGAAAATTCATCTGTTGCAAGAACCACTGCGTAATCGCAGAGATAACTGCGTAAGTGTTTGCTCTGTTTTTCTTAAAAATAATTTATAATATGTCTGAAAAGTTATACCTTGACATTTCCCGAAGGGGATCAAAGAAGATAATGACAGGATGAAAAGTATGAATGAGACAATCAGAATCGGCATGATTGAGGATGACAATACCTGTGTGGAGCAAATGAGGGTATTGCTTGACAGGTATGGCAAGGAGAAGAATATTCTCATTGAATCCGATGTATTCACCTATGGGGAGGAGTTTCTTGAATTGCATCGGAAGGACAGGTATGATCTGTTGCTTATTGACATTGACCTGCCGGGCATCAATGGATTGGAATGTGCCAAACGTCTGCGGGAGCAGGATTCAGTGCTGCCGCTGATGTTCGTCACCAGTCTTGCTCAGTTTGCCGTGAATGGCTATGAGGTGTCAGCACTGGATTTTCTGGTCAAACCGGTGTCCTATACGAATTTTCGAATCAAGATGAACCGGGCACTTGCGGCGATCAGCAATTCGCAGGATCACAAGGTTATTGTGAATACCCGAACGGAGCGAATCTGCATGGGAACACGTGACATCCTGTATGTGGAGGTCAGAGGCCATTGGCTGACGTTTCATAAAACAGATGGTTCCTCTGTGGATGTCAGCGGGTCACTGAATGTCATATCAAAGGAACTGCACGATTGTGGCTTTGCGCTCTGCAATGCCTGTTATTTGGTGAACATGCGGTATGTATCCCGCATGGATGCGCTGACGGTCACCTTGTCGGGTGGAATCCAGCTACAGATCAGCATGCGAAAGCGAAAAAACTTTGCAGATGAGTTTACGGCTTATGTGGGGAAAGGGGATGCGCTGTGTCTCTGACAGCTGTGAAGATTGCGAACATTCTGCTACTGTTTCTCGAGATGGCGGTTCCTGCGCTCATGTTTCTTGATAAATTTCAGCTTCGCAAGCATTGGCTGCCGAGACTTTTCTTTGTTTTCACTCTGACCGTGGTTGCCTCATGGGGGCTTGTGTGGGTTAAGGACTGTACCATGGCGCACATGGTGTTTTCATACGAGAACATGGTTCCACATTTGCTTATCACGTCTTTTTTTCAGCTGGTCAGCGAGTGTGTGGTGCTCTGTCTGGCTGCACTTTCCATCAGCGTGATGGCAGAGGTCAGTTGGATGAATGTGGTCTTTGTCTGCTGTACGGCCTTTTCCATGCAGAGCATTGCAGAAAGCATGGCAACCCTCTCCGTATGGATCCAGAGTGGTCAGTATTACAGGCTGATGCAGTTTTTTGAAAATCTTCCCAATACTGTGGTATACCTTACCATTTTTACATCTGTTTATCTGTTCTGTTATTATTCTGTGATCAGAAAGTACACCTTTGAGGAACAGGCACCTTCTGATCGCAGTATCACCAGTTGTACCATTGCTCTGCTGTCGGTCAGCATCATTCTGGGGAGTGTACAGATTCCGGAAGGCAGCAAACAGGCAGATCTTCTCTTTCTCTTTATTCTGATTGCCCGACTGCTGGTTGGTGTTTTGGGCATGGTGATGCTGTTTACGTTGGCACGCTGGATCAATCTGCAATTCAATTTTGCCAGACAGGAATACATGAATCAGCTGCAGATGCAGCAGTATCAGCTGGCAAAGGAGAGCATTGAGACTGTCAATATCAATGCCCATGATCTGCGCCATCAGATTGGGATTCTGAAAGAAGCGATCCGGCAAAGTGGTTCCTCTCCGGATCTGGAGAGGGAACTTCAGAATATCTCTGAAGCAGTGGATGTGGTTGATGCATCCTATCGGACCGGCAACCGGGCTCTTGATATTACACTGACGCAGAAGTCTACTCACTGCCAGGAGAACAGTATCGAATTTTCTGCCATGGTTGATGGCACAGCACTTTCCTTCATGAAGGACATTGATATTTATGTGCTGCTTGGCAATGCGCTGGATAACGCGATTGAAGCCGTTTCCCGAATTCCGAATCCGGAGGACAGGGTTATCAACCTGTACATCCGGAAAGAGCATGCAGGAACCATTATTCATCTGGAGAATACCTTTGAAGCGCCGCCTGTATTCACCAGTGAAGGCCCACTGTCAAATAAGAAAAGCCCTCTACACGGCTATGGAACCAAAAGCATGAGAAATATCGTTACACGCTATGCAGGAAATCTGAGACAGTGCGTACAGGATTCCCTTTTCATTCTGGATTGTTATCTGCCGACTCAGAACGATATGAAAGATCGGTAAGGAAAAAGCTGCTTAACACAATTTCCCCAGGCCAGAGGCTCTCTCATGAACCTCGGACCTGGGGAAATTTATTGTTTTCAGAGTTTTTGAGAAGGAAATGATTGGGTTTATCTGATTTTTCCCCCTTGACAGATATCAAAAGCTGCTATACTTTGTATACATCATTCTGAAGTACGATGGATAATTGGAAATGATCAAGTATAAGGTAGCACAATGACGTTTCTCGCATGAATCG
The DNA here is from genome assembly GCA_017476605.1 of Clostridia bacterium. Classification (GTDB taxonomy): domain Bacteria; phylum Bacillota; class Clostridia; order Christensenellales; family Aristaeellaceae; genus Ventricola. The sequence goes on along the minus strand of JAFUZM010000229.1, from coordinate 4,255 downwards.
GGAGATACAATGCGTCACAACTTCTGTGAGAAGGAGAAAAAATGGTTTCGTTTGATTTGTCCAAACCACTGCATATCATTCCTGTAGGACGGGTAGCGGTTGATTTTAACCCCACAGATTACAATAAACCACTGTCAGAAAGCTGCAACTTTAATAAATACGTCGGCGGTTCACCGGCCAATATTGCTGTTGGTATGGCAAGACTTGGAAATCGGGTAGGATTCCTCGCCCGGGTTTCGGATGATTCCTTTGGAACATTTGTGCTGGATTTCTTTAAAAGGGAAGGCATTGATATCAGCCATATTCGCCGGTGTGAACATGGGGAAAAGATCGGTCTTACCTTTACGGAAATTCTCTCGCCAACGGAGTCCTCTATTCTCATGTATCGGGAGGGAGCGGCGGATCTTGCCCTCTCTGTCATGGATGTAGATGAGGCATACATTGAAAAGACAGCATGCCTGCTCATATCCGGAACAGCACTGTGTACCTCACCGACAAGGGAGGCATCTCTTAAGGCGCTGACCATCGCAAACCGTCTGGGGATTCCTGTCGTTTTTGACTGTGATTATCGCGCCTATACATGGAAAAGCCGTGAGGAGATTGCCATCTATACCTCTCTTGTTGCAGAGCGGTCCGATATCATTATGGGCAGCCGCGAGGAATTTGACCTGATGGAAACGCTCCTTGATCTTGCCGGCACGGATGATGCCAGTGCGGACTACTGGCTTTCAAAGAAAGCAGAAATCTGTGTGATCAAGCATGGCAAGGAAGGATCCAGAGCGTACAGCAGGACGGAATGCTATGATGTGAAACCGTTTCCTGTAAAAGCGCTTAAAGGGTTTGGCGGAGGAGATGGATATGCTTCTGCTTTCCTTCATGGTCTTATGTCCGGGAAATCCCTGCCGGAGGCACTGGAAATGGGAAGTGCGAGTGCAGCCATGCTGGTTGCAAGCCATGCATGTTCCAGCGATATGCCGGATGAGCCGTCCTTGTTTGCATTCCTGAAGGAAAAGAAAGAAGAGTTTGGTTCTCCGCTCAGTGCGGTTGATCGCAGGTAGGAAAGATGCGCAAACATGGCATGAAACCGATAGGAAAGCAAATGCTCTGCGATAATGGAGGAGAATGCAAGATGAATGGAACGACTCAAAAATACGAATCCAACGATGCATCCGGTTTTGTGTCGATCTCGGACATTTTCCCGGAGGCACTCCTGGATATTCGATACTATACTTCTTTCAATTTTACCGGGGCGAGGGTGGACGGATATGAACAGCCGATCGCGCTCATGACAAAAGAGGCGGCAACCGCCCTTTCCGAAATCGGGAAACAGTTCATGGAACGTGGATATCTCCTCCGGATCTATGATGCCTATCGTCCGGTCTGCGCAGTACGCTGCTTTGAACGGTGGGCAGCCAGTGATGATATCCGAATGAAACCGTGGTTTTATCCGGAAGTGGAGAAGAAAGACCTCTTTAACCTGGGTTTTGTGGCACATGATTCCGCACATTGTGGTGGAAGTACCGTAGATCTCACCCTGTTTGATATGAAAAAGGGTGTCGATGTGGAGATGGGCGGGGCGTTTGACTATTTTGGAAAACAAAGCCATTATGATGCAACAGGCTTGACGGATTCCGAGAGGCAAAACCGCGCTCTCCTGAGAGAGGTGATGGTATCCGGCGGATTTCGGCCGATTCAGACGGAATGGTGGCATTTTACATTACAGGATGCCCCGTATTCCAATGTGCGATTTACGTTTCCTGTCCATGCTCTATGACAACAAACGCTCTGATTCAGACTGTGAATCAGAGCTTATCATGGAGTTCCCGGGTATGCCAGAGGGGAAAAGTATGCGGGCTAATTACTCCCAATCATTTGTGTAAAAAGAAATAGCGGCTACTAATCGATCTCAAGGGCCCAGACGCAGCAATTAATCAGGTATGCCCTTCTTGTTCTCTGATATCTGCATGAACATGGGTAAGCATGGAGCCGTATCTAATGCCAAATCTGATCAGGCAGAATCTTGATGATATTTTAAAGGCCGATTCCTTTACTCATAAAATCACCTTCGGAAGGACAAATTACAGTAAAGAAGTCAATGCTTATGAATGTCACAGGCAGTTTTGCAACGAAAAGGGAAAACAGGTGATTGCTTTCTGCGTAGAGCATCACATTGCATACCATGTTAAAGAGAAAACGATGACAGATGTGAGTTAGAATACACTTTGAAGATCGGGGCTTAACAACTTGAACAGTTCACAACTTCACCGAGGAGGAAATCGACATGAGTCGGTACGTTTTATATCTTGATGAGAGTGAAACTTTTACTTCTTCGAATGATCATTTCTTTTCCGTAGCCGGAGTGATCATTGAGAACAACGATCTTTCCTCCATCACAAATGATCTGGATAATTTAAAAAACATCTCTGGGAAACTGATCCACTGGCTTCCAACTACATTTTGCACGAGAAGGAAATCAGTGAGGCAAACAAGTCTGGTCGCACGAAGAATGCGTGTTATAACATTTTCAGATCCAACCAGAAGTTCAGAGATTTATATTCAGGATTATCTGTGATCATAAAAAAATACAACATAGCCACCTTAGGTGTTTGTGTGAACAAGTCTGCCCTTATGAAGAATTATCCTGGCGAAACAAATGCACAACTGACAATTGCACTGCAGATGCTTCTCGAAAACTATTGCCATTTTCTTGAACACATGCATGCCACTGGTGACATTTGCTATGAGTCTTTACAGGAACCAGGAAATCAGGAATTGAGACAACGCTTCTATGAGCTTGAGGCGCTTGGAACCATGTACTACACATCTCACTTTTTTCAGACACATATCGGTGATATTCGTTTCGAGAATAAAGTAGACAATCTTGCAGGGCTGCAACTTGCGGATTTTATTCCTAATACATATGCCAGAAAGTGCGCCAGGATTAAACCAAAGCATGATGAATTCAAAAAATGTTTGCTTCAACCAGCCTATGATGGAGGAATAAGCAACAGACCAAAGTTTGGCTTGAAAATGATTCCATGAAGCTTTCAGAATTGCTAAATTTTCTATTTTACCACTAAAATGCATTGACAGCAGATTACCTGGTGAATATAATGATCGTGACAGGATTGGGAGGAAGAGACTCTCGATGAACTTCGGAGTCGTTCGAGCTTGCTCGAGTAGTCCACAATCAAACTTGTTGCCAATGGGCCCTATCTGTAAAAGGATAGGGCCTTAAGCTTTATAGCTTAATCCTTTCGATACCATTCAGTTGTGCAGCAGGGACAGGGACGGTGACGAAGGTGGTTGTCAGGCTGAATTGGCGGTATCTCTAAACACGTCCAATACATGCAATATTCCATTGATAATTGCATAATTTGTCTTCCGGATGTTTTCTTTGGAAATACTGTTCTTTCCACCACAGTTGGTACATTTCCACACATACTTATGATCATCAAATCCCGCTTAACTGCTTAAATGAGCGCCGCAATGATCGCAATACCATTCAACGTCAGGGAATCTCGGCGGTCGTGTCATTTTTTATCTCCTTGCTTTCTTGGTGCCATAGCATCGGAATGACCACTCAATAGGGTACGGCATAATCCGAGAAATTCGTAAAATACCAGCGGCCCAAACTTATAATGCTAAATTAGATACAGTTGTAGATTAATCAGCTGAAGGAACAGCTATGCTGATAGAAAGTTGTCCTCCCATTGCAGCAGCAATTCTCTCCAAAGTTGAAACAGAAGGATTTGATACACCTCTTTCAATCTTTGAAATGTCATATTGATCAATGCCCGTTATCGCGGCAAGCTGTTTTTGAGAGAGACCACATAAAGCTCGAGCGGATAAGACAGCTTCTGCGACTTTCATATTGCATGGAACGCCCTCCGTGCGTACCGTGATTCCTTCTTCGTAGATGGTTTCTGCCTCTATATCCAGGTCATCATTCCACATTATACCGTAAGATCCCATCAGTTTTCCAGAAAGAAAGAACTCCCTGTCCCGCAATGCTTTAAGCTGTGGGTATTTTTCAAACAGAGAGGCCATATCAAAGCATTTGACTTTTCCATCTTGGAAAAGCACTTCCATTGAAGTCCCCTCAAGGAGTTTCATTTCAACTGCTTTGTGGAACATGATATCACTTCCTTTGTGAGAAATATTCATCATTCGCTCAATCCAATGGGTGAAGCTTAACATATTTCTTTGTTTCCCACATCTCGCTTAATTCTCTTTTATATTTCAGGATGAACTC
>JAFUZM010000031.1 GCA_017476605.1 Clostridia bacterium | reverse complement strand
CGGTGAAGTCCATACACACAAACCTATCCATCCTATTATACCACCCTATGCTCCAAATGTAAAGAAAAACTTTGCAATTACAAGGAATTTGTGATACAATCAGCACAAGTCGTACCTATGACTCATAGTTGCGATACTACAGTGCAAGGATGGATGAAGACAATGTCATCAATCGTCAAAGTTAAGGACAAGCGAAGTGGGATCACCTATGCATACGAGAGTGTCTCGTACTGGGACAAAGAGAAAAAAGCTCCCCGAAATCGAAGAACTTTGATCGGTCGTGTCGATGAAGCAACAGGTGAGATTGTCCCTACAGACGGACGCAGGAGAAACAAGATGGTGGCAGAACACACCGAATCTCTGGATGATAATGGTCAGAAGGCCAAAGCAACAAACGAACCCAGCGGTAATGAAGATCGGCTGGATACCATTCTGCAGGTACTACAAGAATTGACCAACGAAGTAAGAAAGCTACAGGATGAGATCAGGGCAAAATAAAACGAGCCATAGAGCGCTGTCGCCACTCTTGGCTCGTTGATGAAGAATTCCCGACTCTCCAGTACTGTAGGCAGAAAAGGAAAACAAATGACCATAGGGAATAGTATGCATTAAGGAAAACCAGAACAAGGAGCAGGGGCAGATCGATATTTGCTCCTGCCCTTTTCAAAGCGATGAGGAAATGAGGCAGGTAACCATGACGATCATCACCGGCAGCACGTATCGGATCAGCTTCATCACCAGATGTCTGATCCGGCTGGAGTACCAATCTGAGGGAATGTTCGAGGATCAGCCCACCACGTTTGCCAGATGCAGGGATTTCCCGGATGTGCCGGTGGTGCAGCGGCGAAGTGCCCATGGTCTGGAGGTGGATACGGAAAGTCTGCACCTGGTCTACGACGAAAAGCCCTTCAGTCCCCACGGACTGTCCATTGCAGTCAAAGGCAATGTTACGCCCTACCGAAGTGTGTGGCGCTATGGGGACGCGATTCAGACACTGGGCGGCACGGCCAGGACGCTGGACGGCGTGGACGGAAAAACCGAGGTGGACGTGGGCGTGATATCTGTCTTTGGGTTTTCCGTGCTGGACGACAGCCATTCCATGCTGCTTTCGGAAGATGGCCGCTTTATTCCCCGCGCGCATCCGGAGACAGATCTCTACTTTTTCGGCTACGGGCACGACTATCAGGCGTGCATGAGGGACTATTACGCCTTGTCCGGGCAAGTGCCCATGCTGCCAAGGTATGCCCTGGGGAACTGGTGGAGCCGTTACCATGAATATACCGAGGAAAGCTATCTGCATCTCCTGGATCAATTTGAAGAGGCAGGCATTCCGATGTCGGTAGGGGTGATCGATATGGACTGGCATATCACACAGAATCCTTACAACAGCGGCTGGACGGGCTACACCTGGAATCGGGATTTCTTCCCCGATCCGGAACGCTTTTTGAAGGCACTGCATCAAAGGGGGCTGCAGGCCACCCTGAATCTGCATCCCGCGGATGGCGTATCTCCCCATGAGGAAGCGTACGCTGCGTTCTGCAAGGCGATGGGACAGGATGAGGAGCAGAAGCTCGGCATCGACTTTGATCCTGCCGATGAGCGGTACTGGGATGCGTATTTCAAGCTGCTGCACCATCCGCTGGAAGAACAGGGGGTGGACTTTTGGTGGATCGACTGGCAGCAGGGCACATCCTGCGCGCAGGAAGGGTTGGATCCCCTGTGGGTGCTCAATGAAAAGCATTATCGGGATATCAGGCGCAATGGAAAGCGCGGTCTGATTCTGTCCCGTTACGCCGGTCCCGGCAGTCACCGCTGTCCCGTGGGCTTTTCCGGAGATACGATTACAACCTGGGCATCCCTGCAGTATCAGCCGCAGTTTACAGCTATGGCATCCAATATCGGCTATCCCTGGTGGAGCCATGATATCGGCGGCCACATGCGGGGCATCCGAAGCGATGAACTGTCTGTGCGCTGGCTGCAATACGGTGTTTTTTCGCCCATCCTGCGCCTGCATTCCTCCAAGTCCGCTTTCATGAGCAAGGAGCCCTGGACGTACGGGAAGGAAGCGGAGAGAATCATGACGGCCTTCCTGCGCTTCCGCCATCGGCTGATTCCGTACCTCTATACCGCTATGGAGCGCACGCATCGACTGGGGGAAGCCCTGGTGCAGCCGCTGTACTATCGCTGGAGCGAGGCGCGGGAGGCGTACACCGTTCCCAATGAATATATGTTTGGATCTGCTTTGCTTGTCAGCCCCGTCACGCAGCCGATCCATCCGAACCTTCTCATGGCGGAAACCGTCGCCTGGCTGCCGGAGGGCATATGGTATGACTTTGCCACGGGACACCGGTATACGGGCGGAAGAAGGCTGTCTGTATGGCGTGCGCTGGAGGAGTATGCGGTGTTTGCTACTGCGGGGGCAATCGTTCCGCTGTCGGAGAATATGCGCGCGGATGAAAACCCGCAAGAAATGACCCTGCGCATCTTTGGCGGCGCAGAGGGCACCTATGACTTATATGAAGATGACGGCATCAGCCTGGACAGCCAGGCGGCATGGACACACATACATTTTGACTGGGAAAATGGAAGTCTGACTATACAAACAGAAGGCGACTTCTCCCTGCTTCCCGCGCAGCGGGTATTTCACGTAGAATTATACGGTGTGACTTCCACCAAGGTATGGCAGGACCTGCAGGAGGTGCACGCGTCCTATGATGCCGCGCGGCACATCCTTCGCTTTTCGTTTGTGCAGAGCATGGAGTCGCCCGACGTGACGGTTCAGTTTGAAGCGCTGCGCGATGCCCGGAATGACTGGCTGCAATGGGCTTATGACATCCTGCAGAGGGCGCAGACAGCCAATGAAGAAAAGGAATTGATCTGGGGTCTTCTGCGAGGCAAGGGAAATACGCCATCTGCGTATGGTACGCTCCAGACCGTTTGCTCTTCTCCGGCACTCATCAGCGCAATGGCGGAAGCCATGTTTGCTCAAACGGAAGCCATGTTTGCTCAGGAGACGGGAGGCGGCATATGATTCGGCATCTTCCCGAGGGTGTAGTTCCCTTTGCTGACTGCGGATACGGCAGAACGCCCGCCATTCCCTTCACAAGGCAGGATGTGCTGCTGGGCTGCCTGTGCGACAGCGGTGTGCCGACATTGGAAACGGAAGGCATATTGCTATATCCCGATCCTGTTTCTCGTGAAGAATACCTCTGGCGCTTCACCCTGCCGGCGTTCTCGTCCGCCTGCTCTTTCCGCTATCGCTTTGTATGCGGAGAAGAACAAACAGCGTGGTTTTCTGTGGACGTACTGCAGAAGGAAACGATCTCCTCTCCGGTTGAGGTCGGCTGCGGATGGGTCAGACTCAATGACCGGACATACCTGAATTTCCAATGCACGGACGCCTGTGTCACTGCGGCCCTGGATGATCATCCGGAGGCGTGCAGCCTGTCTCTGCCCGAGCCCTGGCGATTGGAACTGGGCGGGGAGGGAATATGGCGGCTGACTTTCGGGCAGGAAACGCGGGCTGTCTGCCGGGAGATGACCCTGGGAAAGTGCGCGGACGGTACCGCTCTCTGGCAGGAAACTGTGATCCAAGGAACGCACCACCATGTCTGGGGAACGGGCGAGCGCTTTGACAGTGTGGATCAGGAGGGCAGAGGCAGCTGCGGACAGGTGGTGGAGCACTTCACACAGCAGGGTGCATGGACGTATATGCCCATTCCCTTCTTGATGACGGACGCGGGGTTTGGGTATTACCGTGCAACCGGCTGCAATGTCGCCATGCGGTTTCAGGACGGTATCCATATCTCTTCCCCGGTTCTGCCTCACCAGAAGGACTATTGGCTGCTTGGCCAACCGAAAGAGCAACTCAGGGAGTATATTCGTCAAACGGGACAGCCGGTGCTGCCGCCGGAATGGACGGTTGGATTGTGGATCAGCGCCAACGGCTGGCAAAACGATCGGGATGTGGATGAGCAACTGGAGGCGCTGCAAAGATATCATTGCCCCGCGTCTGTCATGGTTTTGGAAGCCTGGAGCGATGAGAACACCTTTTACCGGTGGAGCAAGGCATGGAAGAACCCGGAAGCGATGGTTCGGCGCGTGCGGGATGCAGGGCTTCATCTGATCTTGTGGCAGATTCCCGTGATCAAAGCGCTGAAGGACTGTTCGGATCCTGAAGAAGTCCGCCGCGATCGGGAAACGGCTGTCTCCGAGGGCTGGATGATACGGCATCTGGACGGTACACCCTACGAGATTCCGGAGAGATGGTTTGAAGGCGGCCTTCTGCCCGATTTTACGAATCCTGAAGCCTGCAGATGGTGGTTTTCCAAGCGAGATCATCTTCTGGATGCCGGCGTGGAAGGGTTTAAGACGGACGGCGGAGAATTCCTGTACGGAAGTGACATCGTGCTGTGGGACGGCACGAATGGGCAGGAAGCGCACAATGCGTACCCGATGCAGTATCTCCGGGCGTATCAGGAGTGGATGACAAATAGAGGCGTGAGCGCTGTGATCTTCAGCCGTGCCGGCTACATTGGCGCGCAGACGGTACCCATCCATTGGGCGGGAGATCAGGTGAGCACCTGGGATGAACTCGGAGCGCAGCTGCGCGCCGGAATCTCTGCGGGACTGTCCGGCATTCTTTTCTGGGGCTTTGATATCGGCGGATTTGCCGGGGAATTACCGGAAGCGGAACTGTATCTGCGCGCAACGGCGTTTGCCTGCTTCTGCCCTGTCATGCAATGGCACGCGGAGCCGCGAAGCGGCCAATTCTATGCCACCCATGATCAGGCATTCAACAATGACAGAAGTCCCTGGAATCTGGCGGAAAAACTCCATGCGCCCCAGATCATAGACATTGCCTGTGCCTTTGCCCGGCTGCGGGAGCAGCTGCGCCCCTATCTGTGGAGCGAAGCCCAGTTCTGTGCGGCGCATGGCCGGCCTTTGATGGCTCATCTGTGCCTGGACTATCCGGAGGATGCGCAGGCGATGGCCTGCGAGGATGAATACATGCTGGGCAGAAGCCTACTGGTGGCCCCGATTGTGGAGAAAGGAGCGGAGGGCCGCATGGTGTACCTGCCGAAGGGCACATGGCGCCACTACTTTTCAAAGGAAGTGGTACAAGGGCCTGCGGCACGTTATGTCTCCTGCTCCGTGCAGGAAGCACTGGTCTATGAAAAGGTCGGGGAATGACCATGCCGCCTTGGCATACTGCTCGCTATGATGGTTGCGGGCCGGAGGGCGGATGCAGGGCTGTGATGAAGAATTCAACCTATCTGTGTACTTTGCACAATGAACAGAAGGAGAAAAAGGATGCTTTGCAAGAAATATCAGGAGCAGCTTCGATGGGTGATCTATCAGATTTACCCCCGCAGCTTTATGGACGGCAATGGCGATGGAATCGGTGATCTGCAGGGGATCATACAGAAGCTGGACTATCTGAAGGAACTGGGTGTGAACGCCATCTGGCTGTGCCCCTGCTACAAAAGTCCCAACGATGACAATGGGTACGACATATCGGATTACCGGGATATCATGGATGAATTCGGCACCATGGCAGACATGGAAGCGCTCATAAACGCACTTCACGGGCGGGACATGAAGCTGATTATGGATCTGGTGCCGAATCATACTTCCACGTCTCACTTCTGGTTTCAGGAATCTCGGAAGGGTAAGGATAACCCCTACAGCGATTTCTACTATTGGTTCGATGAAATCCCCAACGACTGGGAATCCGCTTTCCGGGGCAGCGCATGGGAGTATGATGCGCTGCGGGGCCAGTATTATCTGCATTCCTTTGCCGTCAGTCAGGCGGATCTGAATTGGAACAATCCTGCCGTTGTCAAAGCTATGCAGGACACGGTGGACTTCTGGATCGACAAAGGTGTGGATGGCTTCCGCATCGACGTGATCGATATGATTTCCAAGGACTTCAGCCGAGGCTGCAATGGGTTTGGCCCCAGGCTGCATGAATTCATTCATGCGCTTTTTGGGCGGGAAAAGGCAGCGCATCTCTTTACTGTCGGAGAGAGCGGTGTGCACGATATTGACGAAATGATCCGTCATTGTGCGGCGGATCGCGGAGAGCTGAGTACTCTTTTCCTGTTCGACCATATGGAGTGCGGACGAGCCGATAAGTTCACGCCCAGGCAGGACAGCCTGAAGACATTGCGGGATCATCTGATCCATTGGCAGCGGGAAACCGAGAAATATGATCTGCTGCACAGCCTGTTTACGGATAATCATGATCAGCCGCCCATGATTTCCCGGATAGGCAACGATCGTGAGAAACGCTATGAATCGGCTACCGTGATCGCCGCAATGCTGTATCTGCTCAAAGGTGTTCCCTTCATTTACCAGGGCCAGGAGATTGGCATGCCCGCGGCAGCGTATGACAGGATCGATTGCTTTGACGATATAGAAAGTGTGAATACATACAAAGAATTCTGCAAGACGATGACTCCTGAGGAGGCGCTGAGAAAAATCAATTTTGGCAGTCGGGACAACGCCCGTCATCCTATGGCGTGGAGCGGAGAACGCCATGGAGGGTTCTCCACCGGGACGCCCTGGATTGCGCTGCATTCCCGGTATCAGGAGATCAATGCACAAGGCGATCTGTCCTCTGAGCGGTCTGTATATCGATTCTATCAGGCACTGCTTGCCCTTCGGCGCGCAAACGATGTATTCCTGGACGGAAAGCTGGAGGTCATCTCCACGAAGGAGGATCCGTACTTCATCTTTACCCGAAAACTGGGAAATGAGACGTGGGTGGTCGTCTGCAATTTCGAGGGTGAGCAGCAGCTTCAGCTGCCTTTCACCTGTGAGCAGCCTGCGCTTGCCAACCTGCAGAGAGAAACGATGGATGGCAACTATGCCCCCTATGAGTGTGCGGTTGCCAAGGTTGTAAGCCAATCCGTGTAAGCGATTATCCAGAGAGCCGCTTATATGGCAGCTTCGAGGACGACCCTAGAGGGGCGGAGGACGCTCGGAATGGCAGGGAAGCATCGGTTGAGCTTCTATGTCAAAAACTCACCTCGCACAACAGGAAAAAGACGAACCGGCTGGGTTCGTCTTTTTCCTGTGCACAGCGCGTGCGCATTGTAACGGGAGAAAGTCGCAGATTGGGATGACACGATGGTTATGACCGAATAAGAGGCCTGTTCTCTGCTGGCTAATAGGAAGGCAACACTGTACATCGACTCACTCAAGCAAGAACCAGGCCATTGGCAGGGGAATATACCGGTAATCCGCCGTGACGCGCAGGTCGCCCTTTGTCAGGACAATTCCCCGTCCCGTCTGCTTTTTATAGGTTTGGCAGTAATAGTCCAGGGAGGGGTGCGTCTTTCGGTTACCGCTATTCACTTCCAGAGGATCACTTTTCCATTCACCACAATCAGGAAATCAACCTCGTATTTTTTCGTCCCATCCTCATGGCTGATAGTTCTTTCATAAAAACGCAACGGGACATCAGAAACAGACAGAGCCTGCGCCACCAAGTTTTCCGTCATCATTCCCTAGTTTACAGACAGACTGCCTTTCATGAAGGATTTATACAAATCGCTTTTCAGGTAATTCTTTCCGGCGACCATGGTCAGCAGGAACGTGGTATCGCCCATGTAGCATTTTTACTTGGAGGGCTGCACGGTGAATTCGCCAAACAGATCAGTCTGGTCGGTGCCGGTGCACAGGGAACCCACCATGGAATCGTCAATCCAGCGAATGGCGTCTTTGTAGCTGGAAAAACGATCGCCTTCGCCCAAGGAGGAGTATTTGATCTTTTTATCGTGATGGGCCAGCTGCGATGGAATGGCATCGAAGATCGCCTTTGTTTGCGCCACATACCACTCGGCATATTTGGCAATATCTTCCCGATAAACTTGAATTCCCGGGTGAATTAATAACTCATACGTAATTGTTTGAACATAATTTGCTGCAAAACGTGCGATAAACCGTTGAAATACAATCTTTGTCAACTTCCATCATTTTTAACACTCAAAGCCGAGATTACACTGTGTAGCGGAGAAAGCCTTAAGAAATAAAGGTTTATCTTATTCCTCTCATGAGCATGGTTGCATATACGCTTTTTTTTCTGTAGAATGCAACGACTTCAATCTTTATCCCTCTTTCTGATAAGGAGATGTTTTCATGGCTCTAATTCATTGCCCTGAATGTGGCAGAGAGATTTCTGACAAGGCAACAATCTGCCCTCATTGTGGCAACCCGATGAGTAGCAATATGGCTTTTCCGAAAGCGGAGGAGAAGGCCGCGGTGGAGGTCAATAATGCTATTCCTCAGCTTTATGGGGAGGAATACATTCAGGAGCAGTATGTTACGAAAACCAAAAACACCGCTTTGAAGGTACTGGGATGGATTTTTGCTGGAATGGGTTTGCTGGAATTCATGGTTCCGAGCGGCGCTGGTATGGCAATCTTTACCGTGCTGTTCGGTTTGGGTCTTGTCGGCCTGGCATATATCCGTCCAGATCAAAATAAGCTCGTATATGCATCTGGACGGATGAGCGATGGTTCGATTTGTTGCCCGAGATGTGGAAGCACTAATATCGAAAGTGCATCTGATGTCAGTGGGCAAGGCGTAGATGGGTGTGCTGTGATGATGTGCGGTCCTTGTGGATTGAATGGAGCAGGGAGCACCACTACGAAAAATTACTGGATGTGCAAAAAGTGTGGAACGAAGTTTGAAAGATAAGGAAAATCGTAGAATTCAACGGTGGTGCTCTCTCATGCGCTGGTTTGGGAAGCACTGCCGATGTCATCAGATTCCGGAACGGAGCTTTTTCATTAAAGGTTGGCAGATGCCATTGTGTGCTCGGTGTACGGGTATTTTGTTCGGACAGCTATTTTCAGTTCCTTTTGCTGTGCTATATCATGATGTTTCGCCACTTGTCCTTCTGATTCTTGTCTTTCCGCTTATACTTGATGGCGTTGTACAGTATGTGACAAATTACGAGTCTACAAACTTGAGGCGGCTGTTAACTGGAATTATGTATGGTATAGGGATGGTATTGTTTATTGCAAAAACCATTTATACTTTTCTGATTTTGACAAAGTTGATAAAAAAGCACGGATTGCCGTGCTTTTTTCCGTGCGACCGGCGAGCACACGGTCTAATGGGTGAAAGTCCCTAATCCGCCCGACAGCGGGAAGGATACAGCCGGAGTCAAGTGCGTGTACGACGCGTAAGCGGAAGGAAGCGTATGAAGGAAGACCGAGGCAAAACTCTGGCCCCCGAACATGAGGCTACATACTCGGGTAAGGTTGCGAAACAAACTTAAGCCCGATAGCTGTACGGAAGGGTATGTAGTAACTGCGAGGAGCGGTATAAGAGCGAAAGAACGTGTGAGTACCCGGTGAGGCCCCGCAGACATGTCGAAAGGCATGGAGTAAAGCTTGCTGCGAGGAGTCAGCAGAGGGCAGGACTGAGACGAGCTACTGTCTCAGGTAGCCTGAACCTATGTGCGAGCCCCAAAGGTTACCAATGGCAAGCAGGAAGAAAGGCACAAAGCGCGTCACCACAACGCGGCTATTCCCGATCGATACCGTGCGGAACATGGCAGGAATCCGGAAAGCGCCCATTGCCTAGGATAGCAGAGGAAACAGCTCGCGAATGAAGAAGGAGAGACCAGTAAAGATGATGCTGGAGTACATAGTAGACCTGAACAATATGAATGCCGCCATGGAAAAGGTTATACGGAATAAAGGGGCAGCAGGAGTAGACGGGGTCACGGTGGATGAACTAAAGGCGTATTATGTAGAACACGTCTTTGAGATCCGGCAGGCAATACTGGACGGAACCTATCGGCCGCAGCCGGTCCGGAGAGTAGCGATTCCGAAGGACCTGAAGCGGACGAAAATGAGGATGCTGGGCATACCCGCGGTGATCGATAGGGTAATCCAGCAGGCCGCTCTTCAGGTCTTACAGCCAATGTTTGAGCTGCAGTTTACAGAAACTAGCTACGGATTCAGACCAGGCAGGAGCTGCCATGATGCAATCCGGAAGTGTCTGGAATACGGAAATGACGGGTATGTATACGTGGCAGACATGGACCTTGAGAAGTTCTTTGACACGGTAAACCAGAGCAAGCTGATCCAAGTGCTCAGTAAGACAATAAAAGATGGAAGAATCATCTCACTGATCCATCGATTCCTGAATGCTGGGGCGATCTGGATGGGCAAGTTCGAAGAAACAGAACGCGGTGTACAGCAGGGTAGCCCGTTGAGTCCGCTGCTTGCAAATATCATGCTCAATGAGCTAGATCACGAGTTGGAGCGCAGGGGGCATAGGTATGTGAGATATGCAGAT
>JAFUZM010000228.1 GCA_017476605.1 Clostridia bacterium | reverse complement strand
TGGAGGGGCTGCATCAGGCGCTTGTGGCCATTGCAGAGGGAGACCCGAACGGGAACGGAAAGAAGGATGAGCGTGCGGCCGATTTTATCGGCGTATATGAGATGCGCTGGCTTCTGCCTCTGTTTGGAATTGTGGCAGACGACTATCATGTATGCAGGACTCAGGACGGGAAACTGGCTTTTGCACCGGAACAGGAGGGATACCGGGACTTTGTGAGGACTCTTCGGGACTGGTACAGCGAGGGGCTGATTCACAAAGACGCCTTTACCGACACACATACGGCAAAGGCGCTGATTGCAAGCTCTGAGAATACGGATAATAAGGAAAACACCTCGGGGATGCTCGTCTCCATCACTCCATATACAAACGTTGAGGCAAAGGAAATCACAAAATACCGCGTAGTGCTCCTTCCGGGACCGGATGGGAAAACTTGCTGGCGGGATTTCCTGGGCGAACTCTGGACCGGAACCTTTGCACTCACCAGCGGATGTAAAAACCCGGAGGCAGCCCTTGCCTGGGTAGATGCCCTCTATGCAGAGGAAGGAGCCCTCCTTGCCTATATCGGGCTGGAGGGAGAGGACTATACATGGAACGCAGAGGGCTACTGGGCGTATCATGCGACGGAGCAGTCCGAGATGGAGGACATCCGGGCGAACCGGATCATTTATACAGGAACCAGCGTTCCGGGGCTCTATCCGGATAAGATTGAACTGGTCGACAGCGAGGAGGATCGCTGGGTTTTTGCGGAGAGCGAAAAGGTCCGAAAGGTCAGTGAACGCGTGCTCCCGACGTACTTTATTCCGGCGGATATGGCGGAGGAAGTGGGAAAACTCTCTCTGACCCTGGGTGAGATGGTTGATGTCGGAATTGCACGCTTTATTACCGGAGAGATTCCACTGGATGATGCCCATTGGGCCTCCTGGTTAAGCGAGCTTAATGCCGCAGGAAGCGGACGGCTTGTGGAGCTGCTGGGAACTCTGTAAAAGATGGAGCAAATGAAGGGAGGAAGGGAGAAACCATGAATGTGCAGCTTCTTGCATTCTCTGTGCTCTTTGTGGTGCTCTCGCTGATTGCCGCCTTCCTATCTCTTCTCTCAGAGATACGTGGAACAGGAACGCCGCTTGAGGCGAAAAGCTGGCGAAGGCTTGTATTGTTTCTCACCATCATGAGCTGCATTCTTCCAATGGGCCTTTCTCCAACCTACAATGGGGAGGAGCCGGAGCATCGGGATCAGTATGAGCGGCTGGCAGATGCTCTGATCAGCGGCTCGCTGGAGCTGAAATATGATCTTGTGGATGAGCGCATCTATGCGATGGAAAATCCCTATGATGCCGAGGAGCGGGAGCGCCTTGGCATCTATTACTACTGGGATCATGCCTACTATGACGGACATTATTACGTCTATTTTGGTGTTGTGCCTGCCCTTTTCCTGTTTGTGCCCTATAAGCTGCTGACGGGGACTTCGCTTACGACGTATCATGCCACCGAGATCTTTACGGCGCTTCATCTTCTTGGCCTTTATCTGCTGTTCCGGGTGCTTTCGAGGAAGTTCTTGAAACAGATGTCCACAGGCCTGTTTTCCCTTCTCTTCATGGCTTTTTCCTATATGAGCTGCTGGTACGCAATTGCCTGTCCGGCACTATATGCAACGGCCATTACCGGGGCACTTTGCTTTGGCTCACTCAGCCTCTGGCTGTTTGCTCATGGTGCGCTTGAGATGAAGACGGGTGGGCGGCAAACAGCCTGCATTCTCCTGGCATGCCTGCTTGGCGCACTGGAGTTTGGCTGCCGGCCGCCCATTGGCCTTTCCAATCTCGTGGCTCTTCCGCTGTTCTTTGCCTACGTTGGCAGGGGACGCGGGAAGGTAAAGCGGCTGCTTACGGCATTTCCATATCTTCTTGTTGCCCTCTGTCTTATGTGGTACAACTACGCAAGATTCAAGAATCCCTTTGAATTCGGGCAATCCTATCAGCTGACCATCACGGATCAAAGCAGCTACGGCAACATGCTTTCGCGTATGAACCTTTCCCGTATTGCTCATGGGTTTTATTATTTTCTGTTTAACCTTTCCACTCCTGCGCATATCATCTCCATCGGGCAGCTGATTGCCTATCCCATCCTGACGGTTTCCTATCTGTTCCCGCTTCAGAAGTCGGTTCGGACAGAGATACGGAAACAGGGACTCATCCCGCTGATTCTTTTTACCGCGCTTGCCATCTGTGTGATTATACTCTTTGAGGTGCTCTGGGCGCCGCATCCGACGCCGAGATATCGGATGGACATGAACTGGCTGATGGGCATTTTGTCCTTCCTTCTCATCGGTCTGTTTGTAAATGTGCGCCAAGATGCGGCAGCAGCACGAAAAGCGCTTGGCATTTTATGCATGCTTGCCATCGGGGTGAGCATTCTCTTTGCGCTGTATCCGGATTCCGGGAATTTCCTTGACTATTATTCCGGGGAGATCCGTACCTGGCTGCACGTATAGCGCTTACCGTAGCACGGACACAAGATAGAAAAGCGGTGCCAATTTGGCACCGCTTTTCTATCTTGTGGGGCTTTCCCGATCATTGTGAGAGCATGCGGATCTCATCAATGGCTTCCTTGGGCGTTTTAAAGTCAAAGAGAACGGCAAGGAGACCGTCGGCATACCGCTCAATCATATTGAGGGGCAGGAAAATGGCGTTTCCGATAAACTTTTCGGGAAGGGGAACTGTGGGATCCGGAACCTGGGAGTAGGTTTTAAACCGAATTTCACCATCCAGCATGTTGAGTTCAAAGTTTCCGATGCGCATATTGAAATTGGCGCGGGTGAGGAACTCTGCAGCCGCCAGGCGGTGGTCCTCATCTGCAGAGATCGGAATAGTTGCGAGTATGCTGAAATTATTGTCTCTTACGATGATAATCAGCGTGACAGACTGCACCTTGGAGTTGATTTTGAATTTGATTGTGAAGATACAGTTTTCATCTGGCGCAGTATTCTTGCTGCAATGAATGCCCTTTTGCTCCAGAAATGCTTCAATTTGTGTGGCAATCTCATTTGAATAGGCCATGATGCTCTCCTTTTTTACAATGAATGACCCGGCAGGGAACAGGCTACTTTCCCGCTCTTCGGGGGATACTGCATCCAAGTATAGCATAGCAAAGTGTGATTTACAACCAAGGCAAAGGAAATTTAGCGGCTCCTGGGCATGCAGGAACATGGCGGATAAATGCGCGACGCTTTGACATGATCCTGGAAATCGGCAAATGAGCATGGCGAATCAGTGGCCAGGTACCTGCAGAGATCCCCTTAAGACGGCAATGGGGAGGGAGATGTCAAGATGGGGAATTTAGGGGGTTGACATTTTGAAAGTGGGCCTCTATAATTGGGACAACAGCGGAAAGGTTTGACAAATAATCACGTAAAAGTATGACAAAGTTAACCAAATTCATACACGTGAGTCCGCAAAAAAGAAAAGGAAAGGTGAACACAATGATGAAGAATTTCAGCAAGTGGCTGGCAGTTATGCTGGCATGCGTCCTGGTGCTGGGAATTGCAGCCATCGGTATGGCAGATGCAGACACGGCAACCTTTGAGGAACTGCTCGAAGCCGGCAAGGCGAACGGCAACAAACTGACCATCTATTCGACCCACTCCGTCACGGTCAGCGCGGTTGAGGCATTTGCAAACAAGTTCGGCATTGACATTGAGAATGTCGAAGGAACGCAGATCGGCGACAACAATCAGATCACCCAGGTAGCCACCGAGGTTGCCAATGGTGTATCCGGTGCCGACATCATCTTCATTCAGGACGGCGCTCGTACGGTTTCCGAACTGGTTGAGGAAGGATATGTTTACAACTGGTACAACCAGGAGATCCTCGACAAGGTCGGCGCAGACTGCGAACCGCTTCTCGTCTGGGATTACTGCAACAAGGTGTTCATCTACAACGCCGACTATGTTGAGGACGGCGAGATCAACAACATCTGGTACTGCACCGATCCGAAATACGCCAACACCCTTCAGATGAAGGATCCTGAGAAGGAAGGCGTCAACATGAACTTCCTGGTCATGCTGACCTCCGATGAGAACAGCGCGGCTCTTGAGGAAGCGTACAAGGCCTATTATGGCACCGATCTCGTACTCGACAGCGACTGCCCGAATGCCGGCTATCAGTTCATCAAGATGATGTATGCCAACGGCCTGCTCTCCGGCGACTCTGACGGAAACATCGCCAAGGCAATCGGCAACCCCGAGCAGGAAGCTCCGACCAAGTGGTCTGCCCTGATCACCCTCAACAAGTATGTGAAGAACATCAAGGACTCCACTGTGAAGCCGGGCGGCGTCACCCTCAACTATGTTAAGGAAATGGAGCCGGTCGCCGGATTCATCTATCCGATCTATGGCCTCATCACCGCAAATGCGGATAACCCGGAACTCGCAAAGGCATTCCTCATCTGGCTGTTCACTGAGGATGGCTGGTATGGCGACGGCGTCACCACCCAGCGTGATGGCTCTGTCTATGTTGGCATGACTGGCCGCTTCGGCGATTACTCCGGCAACCAGGCTCTGGCTGTTGCCGAGGGTGATTCCCCGGTGGTCGAGTGGAAGAAAGTTCTGATCCAGGAAGATCCGATCTTTGCCGCCGAGAACCGCGCGGATGTTGAGGACTTCATCAAGATGATCAAATAATACATCTCCGTAACAAAAAGCATGTATGGCGGAAAGGGATGGCGGTCGCCATCCCTTTCCCTTATTTCAGCGGGAAATTTCCGCTGAGGAATACCCATCGCGCAGGCGATGGATTTGTCACGAAGCAGGTACCTGACATATGTCCTGGCAGATCACTGCCAATAATGTACCTGTAGAGGAGGAGATGAAGATGAACAAAAAACTGAACAGGGTGAAAACCTTTTTGAGTAAACCCTACAACATTCTTCTGATTCTGCTGCTGATTTCTCTCACGTATCTGGTCGTCTTTCCCCTGATTTCCATCATTCGGGATACGTTCATCGTCCATGCCTCAGAGAAGTCGAGAATCAAGCAGGCAGTGGGCAGTTTCACCAACTATCACTGGCTTCGTGCGTTTGCAAGCAACTACAGCAAGATTCTGGTCTGGGAGCCGCTCTGGCATAGCCTATATACCTCCGTTCTTGCCTGTGTCGTGGCCATCCTGATCGGCGGCGGCTTTGCCTGGCTGGTCACACGGACGGATATGATGTGGAAAAACGTGCTGACCAAGCTGTTTATTTTCCCCTACATCATGCCCTCCTGGACTCTGGCGCTGGCCTGGCGGAACTTCTTTAAAAATGCGGTGGTCGGCGGTGCGCCGGGCATTTTTACGGCACTGACCGGAATTGTGATTCCGAACTGGTTTGCCTATGGCCCCTTCCCGATCATTGTAACCACCGGCCTTCACTATGCGCCTTTTGCCTATATCCTGATTGGCGGTGTTCTAAGAAACATGGACGCCAACCTGGAGGAGGCAGCGATCATTCTCAAGACCACGAAGCTGCGCATGTTCCTGCGCATTACGATTCCGATGGTCATGCCGGCAGTGATGAGCACCATCATCCTGGTGTTCTCAAGCTCCATGAGCTCCTTTGCCGTGCCCCAGTTCCTGGGACTGCCGGTTCGCTACTATGTGCTGACCACCGAGATGTATTCAACCATTCAGGGGACCAACCCGGGCGTCGGATATATCATCGCCATCCTCATGATCGTCATTTCCGTTGTGATCATGATGGTCAACCAGTACATGATCGGAACGCGTAAATCCTATGCGACCGTTACCGGCAAGAGCGCCAACATTTCCTACTTCCATCTGAAGGGCGGACGCATTCCGGTCTCCGTCATCATCTGTGCACTGGTGCTGTGCATGTCCGTGATCCCGATGATCTCGTTCGTGCTCCAGTCCCTAATCCTGACGGATGGCAACTACCATCTCTCCAACATGACCCTCGATTTCTGGATCGGCATCTCCAAGGGCGGCAACGACTATCAGGACAAGGCCGGTATTCTGCGCAATGCGGATGTCTGGCGGACGCTGCTAAACTCTCTGCGTCTTTCCTTCACCTGCGCCATCGGCGCCGGAACGCTCGGCTTCCTGGCAGGCTATTCCATCGTCCGCCGGCGCGGCAGTCTGCTCAGCCGAATCGTGGAAAACCTGACGTTCATCCCTTATCTGATTCCGTCCATGGCGTTTTCCGCCATCTACCTGTCCATGTTCTCGCAGCAGCGGGGCATCATTCCGTCGCTTTACGGGACCTTTGCGATCCTGGCCCTGATCGGTACGATCAAGTACCTGCCCATGGCCTCCCGAAGCGGTGTCAACTCCATGCTGCAGCTGTCCCCGGAAATTGAGGAGGCAGGCGTGATCCTGGGTGTTCCATGGGTAAAGCGCATGACCAGGATCATCATTCCGATCGAAAAATCGACCATCGTCTCCGGCTATCTTCTGCCCTTTGTCTCCTGCATGCGTGAGCTCAGCCTGTTCGTTATCCTGGTTACAGCCAATAACCGCGTGCTGACAACCCTGCTCTTCTTCTATGATGAAAAGGGATGGGCACAGTACGGAAACGCCATTAACCTGCTGATCATCTTCATCGTGCTTCTGGTTAACTTCATCGTAGAAAAGCTGACCGGTGCATCGATCGAAAAAGGCGTAGGAGGGAAATAACATGCCCAGAATTAAACTTGATCATATCACCAAACAGTTCGCCAAGGGATCCCGCGCGGTGGATCAGCTGGATCTCATCATTGAGGATGGCGACTTTGTCTCTCTGCTGGGTCCATCCGGCTGCGGCAAGACCACGACGCTGCGAATGATCGCAGGTCTTGAAACTCCAACCGAGGGGGACATCTATTTTGACGACCAGTGTGTGTATTCCACGGAGCGCGGGATTAACGTCTCTCCAGATAAGCGCGAGGTCGGTTTCCTGTTCCAGAACTATGCCCTCTGGCCGCACATGACAGTGCGTCGGAACATCGCATTCGGTCTTGAGAACATGAAATGGGAGAAGAGCAAGATCGAAAGCCGTGTGAAGGAAATCTGCGAGACGATGCGGATTTCGGAGTACATTGACCGCTACCCGGCAGAGCTTTCCGGCGGCCAGCAGCAGCGTGTGGCCATTGCAAGAACCCTGGCGCCGAATCCCCGCATCCTTCTCATGGATGAACCGCTTTCAAACCTTGATGCCAAGCTGCGCAATGACATGCGTGCTGAGCTCAAGCGTCTGCACATGACGACGGGGGCAACCTTTGTCTATGTTACCCATGATCAGTCTGAGGCCATGACATTGTCAAGCAAGGTCTGCCTCATGAAGCAGGGACTTTTGCAGCAGTACAGCCCGCCTCTTGAGCTCTATGGACGGCCAAACAACATCTTCTGTGCGGACTTTATGGGCAATCCGTCCATGAATTTCCTTGACTGCACGGGCACGGCAGAGGGCAGCGCTCTTTCCCTTGCGGCCGGACCGCTTCGCCTCAAATTTACGCCGAACGCACCGGTCTCCTTTGAGGAAAAGAAGGACTACGTCCTTGGAATCCGTCCTGAGTTTGTGAAAATTGTGGACAATGGCGGCATTGAGGGACGCGTGGTGTCCTCGCTGCCCACCGGTATGGATACCGTCCTCTCTCTGGATGCCCCGGGTATTCGCCTCTCTGCGGTTGCTTTTGGCAGCATTGACTATGCCATGGATTCCGTGATTCGCTTCAACTTTGAAGGTGACCGTTATGTCCTGTTTGACAAGGAAACGGGCGAGCGGATTGAGCTTGGACGGCTTGACATTCATGAATAGCCGCGAACCGTCTGAGAGCCCCCTGAAAAGGCTCTCAGACGCACTCATTACCATCATCCTGCTGGGATTTCTGTTTACGGTGACCAGCCTTGGCGTTGTGACGGTGGGTGCCTCTCTGGCGGCACTGAATGCTGCCATGCGATCCTTTGAGGTGGATCATGATACGCATGCGGTTGCGCGATTCTTTCCGTCGTTCCGTCGTTACTTTAAGGCGGCAACGCTGGTCTGGCTGATTCATCTTCTGATCCTTGCAGTCCTTGGCATTGATCTGCTATACTACAGCGCCGGGACAGAGACGGTGGATACGCTTGCGATGACTGCTATTTTAGTGCTCCTCACCCTGCTGGTCTTTGAACTTTCCGTGGTGTTTGCCTGCATGGTGGAATATGAGATCCATTCGGTGAGGGAGGCGATGAAGCGCGCCTTTGACGTGGCGTTTCGCTGCTTTTTTGAATCCTTTGAAATGCTGGTTCTTACCCTTTCGGTGCTGCTCCTTGGTGTGTTTCTGCTGCACGGAATTCTGATTTTTGCAGGTGGCATCATTGCCTTTGCCAACTGGAAGATTCTTCCGGTGATGTTTCGTAAATATCACTTCAGACGCCTTGACAATAAATAGCCCTCCGGCTATTTTTGAATGTACTTCTCTTTACACAAGAGATAGAAATGGAGAACAATTCGTATGCTTGTAAACATGAAATATCTTCTCGACAATGCAAATCGGGATGGCTATGCCGTTATGGCGGTCAACAGTGTCAATATGGAAATGGCACGTGCGGTGATTGAGGCAGCCAATGAGGAGCATTCCCCGATTATCGTGCAGCTGGGCCGCGGCCAGATGCGGCAGCTGGCGCATGCCGAGGATATTATTCCCATGCTCATCAATATGGCCAACCGGGTCGACGTGCCGGTGTGCATCAACCTGGATCACGGTCCGGACTATGAGACCGTCAACGATGCGCTGCACCGTGGATTTACCAATGTCATGATCGACGCCAGCTCCCTTCCGTATGAGGAGAATGTGCGCCGCAGCCGCATTGTTGCGGATATCGCACATGCTATGGGCGTGAGCGTTGAGGCAGAACTGGGACATGTGGGCCAGGCAGCAGACGGAGACGGTCAGACCGATGACATGTATACCAATGTGGAGCAGGCCGTGGACTTTGTAAAGCGTACAGGCGTGGATGCCCTGGCGGTGGCCATTGGAACGGCCCACGGCAAGTATCCGGCCAACTTTGTGCCAAAACTGGACTTTGAGCGCCTGGCGGCACTGAAAGCAGCGCTCAAGATGCCTCTGGTTCTCCACGGTGGCTCCGGTTCCGGTGAGGAAAACATCCGCAAGGCCGTTGCCGGTGGTATCAACAAGATCAATGTCTGCACCGATGCATTCCGTGCGGCGGAGATCGCAATGAAGGAGCAGTGGGAAAAGGATCCGGATACGGATTATCTGCACATCATGGTTACGGCTGAGGCGGCGATCAAGAAATTTGTCAAAGACTATATTCGGATGATCGGCTCCAATGACCGCTATACCTTCGACTATGCGGACAATGGAAGCAAGGAATAATCGACACAGCATAAAGTCAACGGGTTGTCCAGGAGGACGCGCATATGTCCTTTGGGCAGCCCTTTTTTAAGAAAGGAAAACAGATGGAAACAAGAGAAATCGGGAAATCCGGGATCCGGACAAACGCAATCGGACTTGGCTGCTGGGCCATTGGCGGCGGCTCCTGGTGGGGCGACAACGACGACCAGATGTCCATTGACACCATTCATCGGGCGGTCGATCTGGGCATCACCTGGATTGACACAGCCAGAGTCTATGGCTTTGGCCACAGCGAAGAGGTTGTGGGAAAGGCCCTCAAAGGGCTCCGGCGGGATTCGGTCATCATCTCCACCAAGTGCGCTCTGCAGTGGCGAAACAGCGAGGGTGAATATCATTTCTCCCGTGATGGTCACAACGTGTACCGGAACCTGACCCCCGCCTCGATTCGCAAAGACCTCGAACTGAGTCTCACCGGCATGGGCCTTGACTACGTTG
Organism: Clostridia bacterium; assembly: GCA_017476605.1. Taxonomy (GTDB): domain Bacteria; phylum Bacillota; class Clostridia; order Christensenellales; family Aristaeellaceae; genus Ventricola. The sequence continues at coordinate 948 of JAFUZM010000228.1, read as the reverse complement.
ACATCCTCTTCACGCACTGGCAGTGCAGGGAATACGGCCTGGTTCCCGTGGCCGAGACCATGGGTGAGCTCATCCGGATGAAACAGGAGGGGGAGATCCGGGCGATCGGCGCGTCGAATGTCGACATTCGGGTCCTTCAGGACTATGTGGATGTCGGGCAGCTTGACGTCATCCAGGAAAAGCTCAGTATTCTCGACCGCAAGCCGGAGGCGACGCTTCTGCCTTTCTGCGAGGAACACGGCATTTCGCTGCAGACGTATTCCCCCATTGAGCAGGGACTGCTTTCCGGCAAGATTGCGGATGACTACATTCCAGCTGGCGGCAGCGTCCGTGACGGGAAGTTCTGGTGGAAGCAGGAAAACATTCCAAAGGTCAATCAAATGCTGCGCGGCTGGGCGGATCTGACCGAAAAATACAACTGTACGCTGACCAATCTCGCTGTAAAGTGGAACTCCATGCTTTCCCCGAACATTCATGTACTCTGCGGTGCCCGCAAGATTTCACAGATTGAGGACTCCGCCCGCTCTCTTGATATTCCCATGACGCAGGAGGATTTCCTGCGGATGAAGCATGATGCGGACACGCTGATTGCCGCCATGTCCTGATACAAACAAAGGAACTGCTGATGCAGTTCCTTTGTTTGTATTTACAACGCTCTTTAAAAGGGACTTTTCTCCATTGGTCTACACAGCAAACATGCTTAATTGTTCGCCTTGTGGATAGACGGAGTCCCTTATTGAAGGATCTACAGTCTTTGTGATTGCCGGGTCAATTCTTCCGCTCCAAGTTTCAGTTACCGGTATTGCACCAAGACGGATCAGTTCTTTATTACCGGGGTAATCATAATCTCTACAGTAAACTTGGCACCATTTGTGTTTGAGATTTTCTGTGGCGCCAGCCCAAGTACCGCCTTTTCCCTTGTCTGAACGAATAACCACGGTTCCAGAG
>JAFUZM010000227.1 GCA_017476605.1 Clostridia bacterium | reverse complement strand
CTCTCATGTCCCCGCTCGACTTGCATGTGTTAGGCACGCCGCCAGCGTTCGTCCTGAGCCAGGATCAAACTCTCATGTTTGATTCCCTTTATGAACCTTGCAAAATACTTGCAAGCTCAAAACTCATTTACGAATTGACTGTCTTTTCTTGAACAGCCTCGCCGGGTAGCTCGGCTGTTCCGCGTTCTTCTTTTCTGTATCGTTTTCAAGGATCTCCGCTGTCCGCGCGGTGAAGGTTTTGTGCCTCTCTCGCTGACAGCTTGTGCATTATACTGCAGGGCTCAGGAATCTGTCAACCCCCTTTTTTAAAAAAATTCAGATTTTTTTCAACTTTTTTCTGTTTGATCTCGATTCTTCCCTCAGAAAGCCCGATGAAGTACAAAGAAAGCAGAGGAAAAACCTCTGCTTTCTTTCATCATCTTATGGATTCAGACGGTTCGGGCCGCGGAAAATAAACATTGCTTCTTTAATGGTAAGTCCGAGCAGCAGCATGGTCAGCCGGTCAACGCCAAGGCCGAAGCCTCCGTGAGGCGGGCAACCGTACTTAAAGAACTCCAGATAGAATTTGACATCCTCGGTCAATCCCTTTTCATCGCACTGGGCCTTCAGGATGTCATACCGATGCTCACGCTGTGCGCCCGTGGTGATCTCGCATCCGCGCCAGATGAGATCATATCCCTGCGGGACACCGTTTTCATCCCTCATATGATAGAAGGCACGCTTTGCCGCATCATAATCGGTGACAAAGAGGAATTCACTGTCAAAGTGCTTCTTGGCCCAGTCAAAAGACAGATGCTCTGCCTCTGTCGTGAGATCTCCCTTTTCGCTCTCGGGAACCGTGTATCCAAACTCCTCTTCAAGTCCCTTGTAAAGGTCTGCAAGTTTTACAATCGGGAAGGGCTTGGTCGGAACGACGACGTCAAGATCAAATGCCCGCTTGATCTCCTCACCGCATTTTTCCTTGACTGACTTAAGAGCATAGGTCAGCAGTTCTTCCTCAAGCTTCATTACATCATAGAAGCTTTCAATATAGGAAAACTCAAGATCAAAGCCGGTGAATTCCGTCGTATGCTTATTGGTAAAGGACTTTTCTGCCCTGAATACCGGTCCAACCTCAAAGATGCGTTCAAAGCCTGCTGCCATGGCCATCTGTTTGTAGAACTGAGGGCTCTGCGCCAGATAGGCCTTGCGGTCAAAGTATTTCACTTCAAAGACATCGGCCCCGGATTCCGATGCCGCACCAATCAGCTTGGGCGTATGGATCTCCATAAAGTTTTTGCTCAGCAGGAACTCTCTCATTGCGTTCACCAGAACCGTCTGGACCTTAAACATCACGGCATTCCGGTCGGTTCTGAGATCAATCCAGCGATAGTCGATTCGCTGATCAATAGAGGAACGCTCATGACCCTTGATTTCCTCACGGTCAATGGGCAGTGGAGCTGCCAGAGATTCAATCCTGATCTCCCTTGCAAGAACCTCTACTCCACCCAGTTTTACATACTCGTTTTCAACGGCCTTGCCGATAACGGTAATCACAGAGTCAAGCGTAATGGCATTTACCGCTTCATCCAGCGTCTCATTTTCCCCTTTTTCTACCGTCACCTGAATCTTGCCGGTAATGTCCTTAAGGACAATGAATGCCATCTTCTTCTTGTTACGAATACTTTCTACAAATCCCTGAATCTTCACCGATTCTGCATCGCGAACCTCCGATGCGTATGTCCTTTCCATATGAGAAAGCCTCCTTATTTAATATAAAGGTAATCAAAAGAGTATTCATTATGCGATCTTATGGATCAGTGTTGCCAGTCCCATGCCGCCTCCGACGCAAAGACTTGCAATGCCCCATTCGGTCTTTTCTTTTTTCATGCGGCTCATCAGCGTAATTGGCAGACGGGCACCGCTCATTCCAAGCGGATGCCCGAGTCCCAGCCCCGAGCCCCAAAGGTTGGTACGTTCAAGCAGCTCCTGTTCGCTCATCTCCCATTCCCGGGAGATCATGCGGACACACCCCAGGGCCTGCGCTGCAAATGCCTCGTTCAGTTCAACGCTTCCGATTTCGTCAAGTGTCAGGTGATTGCGTTTCAGAATCTTTGATACCGCGCTCACAGGGCCAAGTCCCATTGTCGCGGGATCGCAGCCAACGGCCAGCACATCTGCAATTTCAAACAAAGGCTCGCACTGATTTCGTCTGCACCATTCCTCGTTTGCAAGCAGAAGTACAGCGCATCCATCATTTAAGCCCGAGCTGTTCCCTGCGGTCACGGTTCCGTCTTTTAAAAACGCCGGCTTCAACCTGGCGAGCTTCTCAGGGGTTGATGTCCGATTCGGATACTCATCTGCTGAGAACGAACCCATTTCTTTTCCGACCTTAACATTAACCGGAATAATTTCCTCGCGGAACACGCCGGAATCGACAGCGGAAATCGCACGCCGGATCGCCTCGTAGCTGTATGCGTCCTGCTCTTCTCTTGTGATATCGAGCTCTCTTGCAATATTCTCCGCTGTAACCCCCATGTGAATCCCCAACATGGAATCCACGAGCCCGTCCTTGAGCATCAGGTCCTCAAGTGCCAGATTTCCCATGCGGACACCGCTGCGAACCTCGCCTCCGGTCACATACGGTGCCTTGCTCATGAATTCGAATCCACCACAGAGGACGGCAGAGGCACCACACTGAATCTCCTGGACGGCTACTTGAATGGCCTTCATCCCTGATCCGCACACCATGCTGACAAGGGACGCCGGAACTTCATTCGGAATTCCGGCCGTCAATGCAATTTTCCGTGCAGGTCCCTGGCCCATGCCAGCTACCAGGACCGAGCCAAGTATCACATCATCAATCTGATTCATCCACTGTGGCTCAACCACTCCGCGAATGATCTGTGCACACACGTCAACCGCGTCCCCGCCGGAGAGTGTGCCGAGATATTTCCCTATCGCAGACCGTCCGCAGCGTACCACGTAAACCTTTTCCACGCTCATCTCCCTCTCAGATTCAAACAAGAGCCCACTTTGAATTGTCGAAACTCGAAAACGTTGATAGACGTTATTCCTCTTTCCCCAAAAGGCTCATGTCCGCCCATGTTTCCTTATAATAGGCTTCATATTCCTTAAGGATATCATTCCACTTCGAATATGCAGCATCATTCCTGCGATCCGGGAGATCATAATGCTGATCCAGCCATTCGCCCAGATATGCAGTCACCTTTACCGCGCCATCCGGATTCAGATGAGAAATGCCATCATACAGATCCGTTTCCATGTTCACAAGATCCGGAACATCAAACATGTTAATAAAGGGAACGGAAAGCTCCTCCGCCAGAACCTTGCAGCTGTTCATGTTGCACTGTTCCTCATAGGTGGCAGCGCTTGGAATGGCAGTCAGCACCAGCTCTATTCCCTGCTCTTTGCAAAGAGCGGCGATCCGGCGAATGGCATCTTTCCCCGGCATGTTTTCAAGATTCATGTCCTCTGTTCTCACAAAATGATAGGCCGGATCCCGGTTTACTCTCATCTCCGCGCCCATCATGCACGGTACAGAATTCATGGTCAGCTCGACATTTCCAGCAAGCATTTCTTCCCATCTTCCATGATAGAGCGTAAACGGAACGAGGAACTCATCCCAGTATTTTTTGTCCATGGTTTTTGTAACTGCCTGGATCTTGAGAAGATTTAAAGGCATGGCATCCATGAACAGATGGCGATACGTATATGCCCACTCATTGCTGAGATCTCTGTCGACATAGTAGACATCCAGTACGACCAGTTTGGGTTTATGGAATTGAAGCGCCAGACGCAGCGTCCATTCGGTAAACTCCATGAGCTCGGATGAATTGGCAACATTATAGCTTGCTATCCCGTAATCCCGATAAAGCTGCATCGGGTATACGCCGTCAAAGACATGGCTTGTGCCCAGTAAAAAGACATCAAAGGGCTGCGTTTTTTCATCTTCCTCAAAAAAGCGCTTATACTTTAAGTTGCTGTCAGGTCTCATAAAGAAGCGATCCGCCAGCACTAAACAAACGACAAGTGCACAAATCCAAATCAGGACACCAACAAGTACTTTTCTTTTCATTCTGTTGATCCCCCTCTCAGAATTGGAAATAGATAAACGCCTGAGCACTGTATCCCGGCCCCCAAACGCCGAAGATGACAATTCCCATCACCGCAAGCAAATACAGCGCACCGCGCGGTATCGCTGGCAGACGATCCGTCAGTTCCGTCACGGTGATCTTCTTTTCATGCAGTACTTCAAAGGTAAACAAAATCACAATGGTAATGCTGAGTACAACCGCCTGCCAGAAGGTAAATCCAGTGGCATACGGCTGATATCCCCAGCCGACAACGATCCGTTTTAGCATACCAACTGCCGCACTCATGGAATTCGCCCTGAATATGAGCATGGTAATCGCGATCAGAAAGTCCGTTCGTGCAACGTCCCAGATATGATGTAGCCGTGGATATCTGATCTTGGGCTTTGGAAACAGTCCCTCAACAATCTGAAGGACACCGTTCAGCATGCCCCAGGCAACATATTTAAGTGCTGCGCCGTGCCAGATACCGGATACGGTATACACGACCATAGTGTTGAAGGCCTTTCTCCTGGGAGAGACGCGGCCGCCACCAAGCGGGAAATAGATGTAGTCACGCAGCCAGGAACCAAGACTTACATGCCATCTGGCCCAGAAATCCTTTACTGAGATGGCAAAGTACGGCTGCCTGAAGTTCGTCATGAGTTTAATTCCAAGTACCCATGCCGCACCAATGGCAATATGGCTGTACCCGCCGAAGTCGCCCAGATCCTGAATCGAAAAGACAATGGTCGCAAGGGCAATCTGCTTGCCGCTGGCAGCGATCCAGTTGTTGAAAATCGCATCGGCAAACACACAGGCCCGGTCTGCAACAACGACTTTCTCAAAGAAACCAAGCATCATGATTAAAAGGCCATCCCGGACCCGCTTCGCATCAAAATCATGCGGTTCAGATACCTGGCGCAGGAGGTTCTTGCTTCTTTCAATCGGGCCCGCAACCAGCTGAGGAAAGAAACTGACGAACAGTGCGTATTTAAAGATGTTTGTTTCAGGCTCGGTTGTTCCGCGATAGACATCGATCATGTATCCCAACGCCTGGAAGACGAAAAATGAAATACCGACGGGCAGCAATATGGATACACGCGGTGCCTGCCAGTTTAAGCCGAGAAGATGCGCGCCGCGCTCAAGCAGATCAAGGAAGAAGCCGGTATATTTAAAATATCCGAGCATTCCCACATTGATGATGATTCCGATCGCCAGGACGATTTTTCTCGTCTTCGGTTCCTTAAAATGCGTAACTGCCAAAGCCGCCACCCATGTCACGATCGTGCTTGAGGCCATCAGCAGGGCGTATTCTGCATGCCAGTTCATGTAGAAATAGTAACTCATGACAAGCAGCCATACCCATCGAACCTTCTTTGGTATCAAAAAATACACCATCGTCACAATGGGAAAAAAGAGTAAAAACTGGTACGAATTAAATAACATATGCTCTCCTATAACATTTTTGTAGGGGATTCACTCGTGTATCCATATTATCATGGTCGTCTGCAATCATACAAGTTATGATTCTGTTTGTTTCCACTTCCATCCTGTCTTTTGGATCCTGCAAAGCGCATGCGCTTGGAGATCTGACCACAGACATTTTTAAGGAGTGCATCACTGTACTCCTATCACGAGCAACTTGGTCTTTTGGCGTAGTGACTTTTGTCAGTGCTCGTCACCTGACAAACTCCTCGGCAGGCGCAAAGGGGCATTGATTCGAAAGGCGTTTCGGCTCAGTGGCTGTCTCGTGGCAAAGCCATCCCATACGCGACGGGCATTTCCCCTAAGACTTGAACGCCTCGAGGGCAATGTTTCGAATCTCCACATAGGCTACCGGAGCGCCTGCGACAACAAAGCACGGCTCCTGCAGCGAAACGGGTGACCCGTCCAGCTGGCTGATCACACCCCCGGCTTCCTCAATAATCACGGATGCCGCGGCATAGTCATAGGGCTGAAGCTGTGTCTGAACATACGCAACATTACTGCCGGAGGCAACACGGCATAAATCAAGCGCTGCACTTCCACCCACCCGGATCGTTTCCGCTTTCCCGTAAAGACGGCGCAGGAAATCAAGAAAGTCATCCATTTTCTCCGGCTTTGAGGGCATATTGAACGCAGAGATTCCCTCCTCCAGCCGACGGTTCTCGGTCCACAGGCGCTTATCATTCAGATAGGCCCCCTGTCCACGGATCGCACGATACATCTCATTTGTATACGGGTTGTAGACAAACCCTGCGATCATCCGTTTCTCCGAGGAAATCCCGAGAGATACGCAGCTGTGCTGATAGGCATGAATGAAATTGGTTGTCCCGTCAATCGGATCAATATAGAAACAGAACCCATCGCCACAGGCTCTCTGGTCCTCGGCCATCTCCTCCCCGAAAAACGTGGCCTCCGGAATCACCTGACTCAGCGTTTCAACCAGATAGTCCTGGATGCGGACATCATAATCCGTAACAAAATCATGCTGTTTCTTGATATGGACCTGCTCGGCGGTCAGGTTCGCATCAAGAATCATTTGTCCGGCCTGACGAACAAGATGTTCCACTCTAGCATAATCAATCATTCTGCATCACTCTTTCATTTTATTCTTTTTCCCTTTGATCCGTGAGAACAGGCGCTCGCCCAAAAGAGCAGTGAGTGCTCCGGAGGAATCAATCATGACATCCGTCAGTGCCATTGCACGACCGGGAACGAAATACTGATGGAATTCATCCCCTCCCGCATATAAAACCGTAATGCCAAGTGCGATCGGCGCAACATGTCGGGCATTTGCCCCAAAGGAATGAAAGACCAGCAGGTAAAGAATCGCATACTCCGAAAAATGTGCAAGCTTTCGGATCACATGCTCCAGATGGTCGCGGGGAATCTGCCGTGCGGTTTCCGGCCCCAGGATGACCTCGGCTGCATCCGTGATCACCCGAACCACCAGCCCGCTTTGCTCCGAGGATTCCTCACTTGGCATTGCAGACATGACAAAGATAAACACCATCCAAAGAGCTGTTAAGAGCCGCATCAGGCGATAGCGGTTACGGAGCATCCGTTTCCTTCTCCTCTCCCACAAGGTGGACGAAATGAGGTTCATGCCCCGTCGCAGGCAATAATGTCCTCAGCAGATCCTCCGTTTTAATCTTTATGCTTGAGGTATTGATGCACGGATGGCATCCGACAAACGGCTCCCTCACAACATCCTCATCCATCAGCAGCGTCACACAATGATTCCTATCATTCATGAGCCCCATTACCGAGGCACTGCCGGGCAGCGTGTTCAGAAACTGCTCCATCTTCTCCGGCTTTCCAAACGAGAGGCGCGCGGATCCGATCTGTGAGGACAGTTCCTTTGTCTTGAAGACCTTTTCGCCAGGCATCATCAGCAGATAAAACTTCGTCTCCTGACGATTACAAAGGAAGAGATTCTTGCAGATCATGATTCCGAGTGCGCGTTCAATCGCTCTGCAGTCCTCCATCGTGAAGGCAGGGGCATGGTCCACGCGCTCAAACGCGATTCCGTGTGCATCAAGAAAGTCATATACCGCCGTTTCCCGTAACTGTCGCCCCTCGGAATTCACAGGCCGCCCTGCATAAACGGTCATTGGCTCCATTTCTCTGCCTCCTGCGTGACTTTCCAAAATTCAGTGTATTATAGCATGCGTATTTCCTTCGGTCAATCTTTGACACGATCAAAAAAACAGGGAGCTCAGGTCAACTGAGCTCCCTGTTTATTGTAGTTTATCAAGTTCTTCCCTGCGAATCACGCCGATCACTTTCCCGAAGCATCTGGTTTCATCGTTCATGGGAATCGGATCATACTGAGAATTCAGGGAAATCAATTCCTTTCGTCCCCTCTGCTTCACAAACCCTTTCCCATCTAATAGGAAGAGACCGATCTCACCTACCGACGGAATCTGTGCCTTATTAATAAGAAGAATATCCCCATCATAATAGTTCGGCTCCATGGAATTTCCGCTCACCGGAACGCCAAACGACGCACCGGACTTGATGAGTGTTTCCGGAACGGAGCGAACCGTAAACGAATCCTCTCCAAGATACGCTCCATATCCGGCTGCCGCCGGCTGATCCGAAACCAGGAAATCCACATACTGAATCTCTTCCTCCGGTCCGGTAAAAACCGTATGCAGCGGGACAATGGGATGCGCTCGTTTAAATTCCTCTTCAAGAAGCATATCGACAACCTTGCGTCCGTGTTCGTCAAGTGACAGATACTTGGCGTTCATTTCATTCAAATACTGCGGAGAGACATCGGACTCCTGTCCCAGAAAATCCGAAATCGAATCCACATGATAGATTTTGCAGATCGTCAAAAACACATCGGCATCCGGGGTCCTGATGCCTCTTTCCCATCCATAGAGCGTTTTTTCGGAGATGGTGATGCTGTTTCTGTGAAAAAGCTCGACCGCCTCCTTCACAGAATAGCCGGAAGAGAGCCTCGCCTTTTTCAGTTGCTCGGAAAACACAGACATAACATTCACCTCTTGAAATGGATGCCCTATTATACGGCAGATTCTTCATCCTGTCAATTTGCACAAAGCTGTTTTCTTCATTTCGTATCCACTTTTCCCCTGGTTTTCTGTCACAACCCCCACAGTACCTGTGGAAAAGTGCCCAATTGCACATCAAAACACCCGTGAAACGGCCCATTACCTCCAGAAAATCTTCATTTTGTAGAAATTATATATTGACGTTCTTCATTTTGAAGAGTATAATGTACTCAATCAAGCGCTTGGAGGTTTTGTTTATGCGCATCATCATCTTTCTTTTCCTCGTTGTACCAACACTTTTCTTTAGTGGAGTACTCCTTGTATCCCTGATGCAGAACTGCCTTCTCTTCTCGGCAAGCGAAGCCCCAGGCGCAGGAACGCTCATACCTGAACCTCCGGAACCGCCCATGGAGCACCTGACCCGGAAAGAGCTGAGACAGATCATCCGAAATGTTGAGCGTTATGATCGAGAGCGGCAGCTTCGCCGGATGCGGCGTCGGAGCTTCACATATACATATTGAAAGGCAGCGGCTTATTTTGCCGCTGCCTTTTTCCCATATGCAATTGTTTCCCTGAGCATTTGATCATACGGTATGCCGGCCAGCCACAGTTTATGTGCATATCCCAGCATCTCCTTATATAATGGGCTCGGTTTAAATCCTGCCTGCTGCAAATCCCGCCCGGTGACCTGAGGTGTTTCAAGGAGCTGCCTGTACTGATTCAGCATATCCTGAAGAAGCTGTTCATCCGGCTTATAGCGTTCCATGTCATAAAGCTGACCCATCCGATCTGCTTTTGCCAGCAGCAGCAGCTCCTCCGGTGCAACGGATTCATCAAACATTTTCATGAAGGATTTCGGCCGGCTTTTCTGCGCGACCAGCAGATGGGGCCGCATATGCATGCTGACCATGTTCTCAACGTATTTCATCGTCTTATGGTCGATGAGAATCCGGTTCATAAAGGCATCCGCAGATTGTATCCCTGTCTGCTCATGCCCGATGGCCGATACTTTGCCGTTTTCCTTTATTTGCGTCGATACCACTTTCCCGCAGTCATGAAGCAGGGCCGCCAGCATAAAGGCACGATCTGACTCCACCTGCGTTTTGAGCCCCGAGGCCGCGTTGAGCACAAGCATGGTATGCGTATACGCATCGCCCTCCGGATGATACTCTGGATTTTGTGGAACCCCAATCAGCTTTTCAAGCTCCGGGAACCAGTCCCCAAGCTGATGCATCGCATTCAGCGTTTCAAAAAAGATGGACGGCTTTTCTGACTTGACCAGCGCTTTCAGAAGTTCGCCCTGAATCCGCTCGGGTGCCAGATACAAAAGAGGCATTTCGGAACAAAGAATCTGGGTTTCCCCCGCAACCGTATATCCAAAGCGTGCAGCAAACCTGGCGCAGCGCAGTACCCGAAGGGGATCCTCGATGAAATGCTCGGAATCGACATGCCGTATGATTTTATCTCTCAGGTCGTCTCTGCCACCGAAATGATCCACATATTCCCCGGTACATATGTCCTGCATAATGGCATTGATGGTAAAATCCCGGCGACGTGCTGCGATGTAGGTTCCACAGAACGGATCAATGTCGCATCGGAAATCCCGATGCCCGTTCCCGGTTTTGCTCTCCTTTCTCGGCATGGCAATATCAAGCGAGTAGTGCCTCAGGTTGTAGATCCCAAAGCTCTCCCCGATTTCCATGCGTTCACCGATGGAATCCAGAATCCGCTCCAGGGTTTCCGGCAGGATCCCGTGGACTTCTATATCAATGTCTTTGCACTCCTGTCCGAGCAGTGAATCCCGAACAAATCCTCCGACAAAATACGCCGAGCCGCCGGCCTCCTTCACCGCCGTCCCGATCCGCTTTGCCATATTAAGTGTTTCTGCGTACTCCATATGTTTCTCCATCTATGAAAAAAGACCTGATGACTCAGATCTTTTTACTGTCTATTCCTGAACAGCCGTTGTCGACATATCATCAAGAAGACCGTCTGCTTTCAGCATATCCTTGAGAACATCCATTTCGCTTTCAAGATCCACAAAGCTGTACTCATCCAGCGCGGCAACCTGATTTTTAAACGCCTGATCAATTTCGCCCAGCGCAGAGGAAACCCGGTTCTTGACCTCCCGTGCCTTTGGGGAATAGGCGGCGCGATCCAGTTTTGCACGGACCTTCAGCAGTTTGAGCGTCGTCGGAAGATAGTATCTGAGGAACGTCCGCAGCTGCGGCAGGATCTCCGGTCGCTGTTCAAGCGTTTCAAGAATCTGTCGACAGCTGTTTTCAATTGAATCAATCTGAGCGGACAGCTGAGCATCCGGGATTTTTACATTCGCCGCCCGTATCTGTTTTAAGGCAATATGCCCCTGGCGAATAATTTCGTCTACGTTCTCGGAATCAAAGGCGAGTTCCTCTTCTTCCTCCGTTTTGGCTTTGTTTCCATACCCGCCCCTTTTGGCTTCTGTTTTCTCCTCAGTGGGTTCACTGGTTACGACATAGTCCTCACCGACCACCGTATGAGGTTCTGCGCGTCTTGTCTCTCTCTGATAGGAGTAGGACTCACCGGAATCCTCTTCATCCAGATTCTCAATTTTTTTGAGCACGTAAAAGAGCGTATAGATAATAATCGGCCCCAAAGGTCCTGCAATAAACAATGATCCGAGATAGTATACCCATTTGGGGAGGATTTCCAGTGATTTTCGAATCTTTCTAGCCTTTTTCATGAATGCCTTTGTCCTCGTCTTTACTTAGAAATCTGTTGCTTCGCTCTGCGTCAATG
>JAFUZM010000030.1 GCA_017476605.1 Clostridia bacterium | reverse complement strand
GTCTGCTTTAAGTCCCGAATTAAACTCCTACGGTCAGTCCCTTGCGGGTGGAACCCAACGTGCCGATACTGGCTGCTGGCTAGGCTTTACCAGGCGGGTCATGTCTCCCGCTGTTTATCGTGAACCGAACTGGCGCACTCATATATTTCCGCCTTTTCTTTCCCGAAATTCCCGAACTACGATTTTAGCTGCGTCTTCAAAGGAATATTTTGGACTGAATCCCGTGTCTTCCTGCAATTCAGATATGTCCGCCTCAAGATACATCACCTGATTTGGTGGATAGGGTAATTCTCCAATTCCCAATGGAAGATTAGGGTCAATTGTGTCACGAAGAATTTCGAAATATTCTCGGAGAGGTCTGACTTTTCCGCTTCCAACGGGATATACCTTTCCATCCTTTCCGGATTCTGCCATACAGATCATCGCATCCGCAGCATCATCCGCATAAATATAATCCCAAAGCTGCTCTCCCGGTGTCAGGGCAGGCTTTTCGCCTTCCGTCAGTTTGTTCAGCAAAACCTGAATCACAGAAAGAGGTCCGTCATTTGCACCGAATACGCTCAGCACCCGTGCCCATTCATGCCGTACCCCTAGCCGTTTACAAACAATTCTTGTCATCTGCCCCGCGCACAGCTTTGCCATGCCGTATCCATTTATAGGAAAGCAGGGAGCAACAGCAGTTACCTTCCCTTCGATACGGCCATGCTCAGCCTGACTACCAACTCCCACAAACACCTGAGCACCTATTTCCTTTGCAGTATATGCCGCTTCTATTGCACATTGGATATTCTGCGTCTGCAGAAACATATCATCTCGGCTTTCTCCGATTGTTCCTGCCCAGGCCAGATGAAAAAAAACGTCAACCGGTTCGTTTATCAATTCTTTCAACTGAGAAATTTCCCGCATATCGCAAGGAACCACCACTGCACCTTCCGGAATCCGCTCAATCCTTGAATCGCCTGGAAAAACTACTGCGTAAACCTCCTGAACGCCATGATCTAACAAACGTTTCACCAGTGCAAGTCCAATTGTCCCAAGGGAACCATTAACCACCGCACAATTGATTTTCACCTTATTCTTCCTCCATCAGAGGGATTACCATAACCTTCTCCAGTTCTTCTCTTGGTAGGAAAGGCGCCAGATCTTCCAATGGCGGGCTGACCAGTGAGCCGTCTTCAAGACGTTTCGTGCTGCTCTTCGGTTCCCATACTTGCTTTGTATCTGTAAAAATTTCCGCAAATACTGGCCCTTCCAGCTTCAACACTTCATCCACTACTGTTTTCATTTCCGCATTGCTATGCACGCTGAAATACCGGTATCCAAACGCCTCTGCAATCTTTTTGAATTCAGGAAAGGAAACGTCCCCGCTTTCCGGACCGATTCCAACTTTTGTATGATGACCGAATAGGTTTGTCTGGGTAATCCGAATCGAATGATATCCTCTGTTGTTAATCAGGAAAATCTTAATCGGCAGCCTGTTGGTCCGAATCGTCTGCAACTCCTGCAGATTCATCATAATGCTACCGTCTCCCTCCAGGCAAATGGTTTCTCTCCATCCTCCACCGATGCAGGTGCCAATTGCTGCAGGAAGTCCATATCCCATACTGGCTAAAGCACTGTTATTTGCCATCCGGCTTCCTCTTTGTATGACATACGCCTGATTCCCAACAACACAGCAAGCTCCATTAGAAACTGCGGTTAAACTGTTTTCCGGAAGCCGAGAGCTAAGATAACGGATAAATGCATATACATTTGCGGTTTCCCCATTTTCTTCCCATTGGTGTGGAAGAACCGCTGGATAATCTCTTTTCCATCCCTGGCATTTCGTGATCCACTCGCTGCCATCGAATACCCGATCTTCTGCCAGTTGATCCAGTCTCTCGAGAAAATCTTTCGCGTCCGCCCAAACTGGCATGTCTACATGTAGAGTGGGTTTCTTCATTTCTCCAGGATCCACATCCACCATGATTACTTCCGCCGCTCTGGCCCAGGTTTTCCAATTATATCCGACTTGACGGATGGAAATACGGGTTCCGACGGCAAGAATAATATCCGCGTTCTGAATCGCCCAGTTTCCCGGACGATCTCCCATATTGCCCGCGCGACCGGTGTAAAGAGGATGATCATCTTCGATCAGATCCACCGCGTTCCAGTATGTCACAACCGGGATATTCAGCTTTTCCAGTACTTTCCTGAAGGCGTCATATCCTCCGGATAAGCGAATCCCGTATCCTGCATGAAAAACAGGGCGCTTTGCTTTTCTGAGCTTTTCAAGGATCGTTTTGATTACATCGTCAGAAACTGCCGGAGGAAGCTTCGCGTCATCTTCAGCCGGATCATATCCTTCCAGTGTATCAGTTTCAATAAAGCCCCCTTGATAGTTAACAGGAATATCTATCCAGACCGGTCCAGGACGCCCGGTGTTTGCAAGACGCCAGGCCCGTTCAAGATGATATCGGATTGTCATTGGATCTTCAATCATCACAGCATATTTGGTCATCGGCTCGACGGATTTAACAATATCATATTCCTGATCACCCACTGCACGAACCATAGCCCCAGCTTTCTTCAGCGCAAAGCGTGCTGTTGTATCATAACGAACCTGCCCGGAGATAATAAACATCGGAATGGAATCCAGCCATCCGCCTACCACACCGGTTAATGCATTGGTTCCACCAGGTCCCGTTGTCACACAGACAGCGGCAATCCTGTTGTCCAGACGGGCATATGCCTCCGCAGCAATCGCGCAAGCCTGTTCATGGTGATTATATGTCACGTGTAATTTGTCATGATGCCCCAGAGCATCATTCAGATGCATTGCGCCACCACCTACAACTGAAAAGACATCTGTCACACCATGATTTGCAAGGAAATTTGCCACATAATCTGCCAAGCGTTGTTTCATTCTGCTCACCTTTTCTTCATTATTTGGAGATCAGTTACCAATTGCTTCCAGAATTGTTTTCGCCATATAATCTATCTTCTCATCCGTCATACCCGGATAAACGCCAACCCAGAAACTGTTATTCATCACAAAGTCTGTAACTTCCAGGCTTCCCGCTATCCGATATGCATCCGTCCCCCGGATCTGATCAAAACAGGGATGCTTGACCAGGTTTCCACTGAATAACAGCCGTGTCTGCACATTATGTTCCTCAATATATTTCGTCACTTCATTCCGCTTCAGTCCACTCTCCGGCTTAATGCTAATCAGGAATCCGAACCAGCTTGGATCACTGTTCTCTGCCGGCTCCGGCAGGATCAGCTTATTCGAAGCTGGTTCCAAGTCCTTCCATAGTCTGGCCCAGTTATGTGTCCTCCGTTCAATGAAAGAAGGGAATTTCTTCAACTGTTCACACCCGATTGCCGCCTGCAGATCTGTTACCTTCAAATTGTATCCAAAGTGAGAATAAACATATTTATGATCATACCCCCTCGGCAATTCTCCAAACTGACCGTCAAACCGGTGTCCGCAGAAATTGTCCCGACCGCTGGGACAGATGCAATCCCGACCCCAGTCCCGAAAGGAGAGGATCAGCCGATGCAGCAGCGGATTATTGGTATAGACCGCTCCTCCTTCCCCCATTGTCATGTGATGAGGTGGATAGAAGGAAGAGGTTCCAATGTCGCCCCAAGTTCCAGTGAACCGGGTTTTCCCGTCAATCGTATATTTTGATCCCAGTGCGTCACAGTTGTCTTCCACCAGCCAAAGGTTATGCTGATCACAGAACGCCCTAACAGATTTCAAATCAAACGGATTCCCCAGCGTATGGGCAATCATCACTGCCTTCGTTTTCGGGGACAGTGCGTCTTCCAGTTTTGACACATCAATGTTGTATTGCGGAACAGTCACATCCACAAAAACCGGTACGGCACCATAATTCAGAATGGGGGTCACTGTAGTAGGAAATCCGCATGCCACTGTAATGACTTCATTTCCTGGTAAGATCTGCCGTTCTTTCAACTCAGGCGCAGTTAATGTCATAAAGGCAATCAGATTCGCCGAAGAACCAGAATTCACCAGATGCGCATGCTTCACTCCAATCCAGGAAGCAAACTCCTTTTCAAATTGATCGGAAAACCGACCGGTCGTCAGCCAGAAATCCAGCATAGCATCCGTCAATGCGCACATTTCTTTTTCATCAAAGACCCGTGCAGCATAGGTAATCCGGTCACCCAGTTTAAAGGATTCTTTATTCTCCTTAAAATCGTGATAATACTGAGAAACCAATTCCTTAATCTGCTCTCGGGCTTCCGCTTCATTTGACCAATTTTTCATGTTCTTTTCCCTTCTGCTATGCAAACTGTTTATGAAAGAAACTCTTCGATCTCCCTGTCCATCTCCTTAGGAATATCACCACCCACCAGCCATTCCTTACTGAACCGACAGACCATATCCATACATTCCTCGATATGCCACCGGGGTTTCCAACCAAATGTCTTCTTCAGCTTGCTGCAATCCAATTTGAGAAAATCAGCTTCATGCGGAGCGTTCTCCTCTGCCTGATTTTCCCACGCAGCACCTTCTCCCCAGTATTTACAAAACAGGTCTACCAACTCACCAGTCGTCACACAGTCACAGTCATCTGGCCCCACATTATAGAAACCAGCATACTTTTTATCTTCGTATTGTTTCTGTGCAATCATCAGGTATGCAGCCAATGGCTCCAGTACATGCTGATATGGCCGGGTGGAATATGGATTCCTGACGCCAATGTTTCTTCCGTCCTTCATTGCCCGGACACAATCCGGGATAATCCGGTCATTCGCAAAATCCCCACCACCAATCACATTTCCGGCCCGGGCAGTAGATATTGCCGGGAATTCCAGCTTGTCAAAAAAACTGTTTATATAGCTATGAGTTACCAGTTCGCTGCAGCTTTTACTATTAGAATACGGATCATAACCATCCAACGGTTCATCCTCCCGGTATCCCCAACACCATTCGTTATTGTGATAAACCTTGTCCGTTGTTACATTCAGAACGCTTTTTACCGAAGAAGAGAGTCTGACACATTCCAACAGGTTCACCGTTCCCATTACATTCGTTTCATAGGTATACCGAGGATCTTTGTATGAGTCACGGACAATTGTCTGTGCCGCCAGATGCAATACAATTTCCGGCTGTGCATATTCAAAGACTTTCATCATGTGATCTAGATCGCGGACATCTCCGATCACACTGGTTATTTTACTCTCCAGACCAGCCATTTCAAAAAGGCTTGGTTCTGTTGGTGCTTTCAGACTGTAACCCGTTACAATCGCACCTGCGTTCACCAGTATTCGGCAAAGCCAGGTTCCCTTAAAGCCAGTATGACCGGTGAGAAAGACCTTTCTGCCCTTATAAAACCCAGGATCAAATCCCATGCATTAATCCTCCCATTTTTTCCAAGGCGCTTTTCCGTTCAGCAGAAGCTTTTCAAGCATCTCTTTTTCGCGCATGTTATCCATGCACTGCCAAAACCCCCGGTGCATATAGGACATCAATTGGCTTTCCTCAGCAAGTTTCTCCAACGGATCACGCTCAAGTACCGTGGAGTCTCCTTCAAGATAATTGAACACCTCTGGCTGGAATACCATGTATCCTGCGTTGATTGGAGCACCATCTGATTGTTTCTTTTCCCGGAAGGATTTTACTGCATTGTCTCCGCCAATATCCAAAACGCCTTTTGACTGATCCTGCAGAACAGCGGTTAATGTGGCTGTTTTTCTGTGACTTTTATGAAACTCAATGAGCTTATTGATGTCCACATCACATACGCCATCTCCGTAGGTCATCAGAAACGGCTCATTCCCAACATATTTCTGGATCCGTTTGATCCGTCCTCCAGTCATGGTATTCAGACCGGTATCCACAACTGTAACCCGCCAGGGTTCCGCATGACTTTCATGGACGGTCATCTCATTTTTACAATCATGATAATCAAATGTTACATCACTGGACCGAAGGAAGTAGTCCGCAAACCATTGCTTTATCACCTGCTGCTTATATCCAGCACAAATAATAAAGTCTGTATGACCATAATACGCATACTCCTTCATAATATGCCAGAGAATCGGCATGCCTCCGATGTCAATCAAAGGCTTTGGTTTGAACTGGGATTCTTCACTGATTCTGGAACCAAAACCGCCAGCAAGCAAAACTACTTTCATGTGAATTATAGCTCCTCTTCACCCTGATTAAGTCGAGTATTTTTCCCGCTATTAGAACGTATCTGTATCAGAATATATCCGACTATGGAAACCAGGCTGATTACTAACCCTACAATAATACCTGGCGTTCTGTAAAAAAAAGTTATTTCATGATGCCCTGCAGAAAGATCCAGCGCCATAAAACCCGCATCCGCTCTCATGACCCGAATTTCCTTCCCGTTATCATAAGCATGCCATCCGGAAGAATAGGGAATTGCAGCAAAAAGGTATTCCGAATCTTCATTGTCTATTGTAAGATCTATAGCGTTATCACATATTGCCAAGCCCTTTACATCCCGGTTCAAATTAATAATGTTTTCATTAATCTGATCCGTCTTTTCCGCAAATACATAGATTCCGTTCAAAGAATAATGACCGGCATCCTGAAACGTTACTACAATCCGATCCGCCTTTTCCGGAACAATACCCAAATTTAACATCCAGTCCTTTTTTCCGCCATACATATGATGGATATAATTTAATCCGGAGAAGGTATTCCACATGGAAGGAGGCGCCTCTTCACCGGACATACCATTTACACTGATTGTATACCCCATTGCCAGGCCGTTATCAAATTCCAGTTGATCGAAATATACATACAATTCTGCATTATCCTGAGGTTCAAAAGACAGCACCAGTTGAGCACCGCCATAGTTCACATAGAAGTCGTGTTCGCTGAATTGTATACCCCCATCGAGAGATTCCATTTGGTAATCCACAGTGCATCTGTCAATCTCAATCTGATCAGTTGGAATTCCATTCTCTCCGTCAAGAACGCATGCTTTCATCAGTACTTGCTGCCGCTCAATTGGGGATAGTTTTTTATATTCCTCATAGGCAACCGCTTCTGAAAAACGTGTGAAAAGAGATCCATTATATTTGCTCGTCCAGGATTCAATATGATTTCCCCAAACATCATCCTCTGCTTCTAACGTATCAATTCCCACAGGAAAATACCGATAACCAGAAGTCATGAAATAGTGATTTACTCCAAGAAGAGCCAGTAGTTCACTTCTTCGATCGATTCCATTATAGCCAAAGCTCCATGGACTGGTATTCATCGCCATATCATTATGGAACTGATCAATACCATCATTATAAAGATTCATATAAAAATCAGTGCCGCTTACTCCGTAGATCCAACTGGCATTCCGAACAATATGTAATCCATAGAAGCGATTGTATCGCGTTCCATCAGACAATGCGTCAATCTGTTTCAGTAATGGAAGTCCACCATCCTCTGTGGCACTCGAATATGCTGTTCCTGCAGCAATATAATTACCAAAAGCGTTTCCATACTTGGGCATGTATGAAAAATATGCGGGCACAATCACTGTAAGACATGAGAAGCAAATCATCAGCCGCTGATACCAAACGTTTGGTATTCTTCTGAAAAGAAAACTTATCAGGCATAAACCTATAAGGATAATAGACAATACCAGGAATGGCGTTCCACTTGCATCGAAAGCTTTATAACCAATAAAAACATACAACAGAGCCAACAAAGTGACAAAAAAACGTTTTCTAACTTTCATCTCCTTGATTATTGGAATCATCATCGTCGCTATATATGCAAGAAGAAGGGCAAATGCCCATACCCATCGGTTTGCCACATAACCAAACCCGTTCATTACATGGCCCACAAAAGGAATGCAAAGACCTACCGCCATCAGTATAAACTCAATTTTTTGCCGTCTGTATTCTTTACCCTTTGTTAGAAACAGAACAAATACAGCAATAAGAATAAGAACAGAAAAGCCTATCTTGCAATCACGACCTTGCATATCAAAACCAGCAATAAAGCCTTTAAACATGTTGCTATAAAAACCAGCATCATAAAATGTTGGAACATATCTTGTCAGATCCAGTCTGCCCATTCCCAGCATTAGAATGCCAACAGGCAGAAGAATGACCGCTGCTATAGCAGCAGACCAAACAGAATATAGCAAAAATCTTCCCATAGTCACAAACAGATTCTTCCAGTTTTTCTCGAAACCGTCCGCTGTGAACCATTTAACAATACAATAACAGATAACCAGAATAGACAACATATACGTAGTATAAAAATTACCAATTGCACAGAAAGCTAACGAACGTACATAGATCCCTGATTTCTTTCTTTCAAACAGTTCATCAACGCCATACAGAAGGATAGGCAGAATATACATAGGCGTAATAAACCCGGATTGATACATTCCTGTATAAGCGCATGCACAAAAGGTATAGAGGACAGCACCGCAAAGAACAGTATAAGGTTTATGTCTGCGGTGATGCGCAAAGACAGAATATGATATGCCGCAGAGATATAGTTTGATGATCACCATCAGCAGAAAACCATATTCCGCTGCTCTGGCTGAGAAAAAAATAGCAATCCAGTTTACTGGATCACATATAAACCCGGACATCGTTAAAAAGAAATCAGCTCCATACCCAATAGAAGGGTCCCAGACGACGAATCTCCCTTCAGTAATCAAAGACCTTACCCATCTGCCAAGATAGATAAACTCCATATAATGCTGATCAAAAGTATCCGCAGGACGTAGTGCAGTCTTTTTCATTACCAACAAGTAAAAGCCAAAGCATGCAAAAAACAGAAACAGGAAAATAATAGTATACTGAATATAATACTTTGTTCTCTTATTTTTCATTTCTTCATCAGTCCATTTTCAGATATTTCCGCCAGAATTCTTCACTCTTCAGATAATCGCTTTGCTTTCTGTATTCTGCCTTGACTTGTTCCCCGTGCTTCTTGTACAAGGCAACCACTTTTCTAAATCGTTTTCTCAAGGTTTTGTACCGGGCTCTGTCCAGTTCCCGGACGACAGCGGTATGATTGAATTCATCCACCGCGATAACCGTCTTTCGCATTTCCATTCTTCCAGGAAGATACGCAAACCCATAGGGAATGCTCGCAGGGGCATGATTCAGCAGCCTGTCCGGGCAGAACCGATGACCGTTCCAGGTCAGGCGGTACAGGAAGGTTTTCAGCCCATTGCGATCCACTTTCTCGGAGGGATCTTCATAAGGATTAAACCCGGGGACATCGATCTGATTCAGCGGAACCAGTTTCTCGTTGACCGCACTATTTTCTTTCATGATCCGCTCGCCATTGGCTTCCTGCAGGAAGGCTGGCCCTTTCAGATAATCCTCCAACATGCGCAGGAACATTTCCGCGGACGCATAATCCCTGCGCAGAATACAGGCACGAAAACTGATTTTGAACAGATTAAAGAAATTGCGTCCCGGAAGAATATCGCTAGTCGACTGGGCGATCCAGAAATTCCGTAATTCCTGATAAGCGCACATAGACGCGCTGAATTTCGCTCCGAATCCCATATGCCACAGGCAGATCCCGTTCATGCTCATGATTTTCGCCTTGCAGCGGAGGCTGTATTCCATATCATCCCCGCGAATAAAAAGGGGAAGCGGAAGACCGTTCTGGCGGATCACAGGAACCGGAATCACACAGTACCACCACCCCTGAAACATATCCGACACATGGTACTCTTCCTCGTTCAGCAGATTGTCCCGGATGCGTGAATGATCCAACTTTGGTTTTACGGTTCTGAATCTTCCGATGTTGTTGATACTGCCGATGTCCTCATGCTGTTTGTTCTTCCTTTCCATCATCAGCATCGCGCCGCTGATGAAATGCTCTCGGTATTCCTCCTTTACAAACCGCAGCAGTTCGTAAGTCCGGAAGATGCTGTCCGGAATGATCTCAATATCATCATCCATCAGGATGATGTGAGTGGCTTCCGGCGTCTGATACAGCGTCTCCATCATTCCCCTTGCATATCCGCCAGATCCGCCGGTGTTCAGATTCGGATGTAGCAAAAAATGCTCTGGATCCTGCGGCAGATCCTCTTCCTGCAACGTTCTTCCATTATCCACCACATGCACCCGGATATGCGCGCCCTGCTCCGGATACAGATCAAGCAGGCTCTCCTTCAACATTCGCATGTTTCTGCGGATATATGTTTCCCTTTTAAAGGTCGTTGTCGCGATGGAGATTTCTATATCCCGGGCAGAATCACCCGGGAAGGCCCCGATATAAGCGCCGCTAAATAATTCAAACCAGTCTTCCGTCGCAATTTCAAAGCCCAGTATCGAATCCTCACATTGAGGAAAAGCGAACCGCATCTCTGTTCTTCTCTGAGAAGAAACCTCCTGCTTTTCCAGCAAGGTGCGCACCGGATAGTTCTGCACCAGGGAATATCCTACCAGGCTGATCTCAGCTTTTCCTGCGTATTCAAGGGAAAGCGTTACGCCTTCCATTCCGGTATACTTCCGCCATTTCCCCCAGGAAACACCGTTCAGATATGTCGCGAAGTCCACCCACTGACAAGCCCGAAGTTGAAGGTGTCTTTCCCTGCCTTCTCTATTCAGCCTTCCGAAATCACCCCGGAAAAACAGATCCCGTGTTTTCTGTGGCGTTTGTGTCTCCGGAAAAATAATATGTTGAATGATTTCGTCCATAGCCGGTTGCTCCTATAGCTCTACAATCTCTTCAGAATTAGAAAATGAATCTTTGAATTTTCCTTTTGACTTTTCTCAGAAAATTATCTTCCTTTTCCTGTTTTTCGCTCAGACCCTGATATACATCATATCCGTCATAAGAAGGCAATATCAGCATAATATTGCCTTGTCCGCTCCACAGTTCATTAACAATCTCTTCATAAAATGGTGTACTCTTTGCTGCTTCCAGCATTTTTTTCACAACCGGAAGCCGTAAAGATCTGGCAATCCCGCTCATCGTCTTCAGATTCACCATTGATGGGTTTTTAGCCCCTAAGCTGTATTTCTCGGGGAAATACTCGGATAATTCATAGTATTTCGGCTCCAAGGGAAAAACGGCATTCCATTCCTGGGGCATCGGCTGAGCATCCCCCTGATACAAAAGGTTAATTAATTCTGAGCTGGTTTTGGGGCAATGCACGATCGCTTGATCTATCAGATTCTGTAAGTCGTATCTGTCCCTGCATACTGCCAGATCCATCAGCAGCACATCGGAAGAATAATAGTTATAGAGATCGTGCAGTCCTAGCCGTGCACCTTCCCTTTCTCTAAATCCTTGGACATATCCATTCGCTGCAGCAATAAAATAAAGATCCATCGTTGCCGCAACGGTTTTTCCGTTCATTTCGATGCAGAATAATTGCTGAATATCATTTTCAGCATAAAGGGATTCCCCCAAGTATACAG
Organism: Clostridia bacterium; assembly: GCA_017476605.1. Classification (GTDB taxonomy): domain Bacteria; phylum Bacillota; class Clostridia; order Christensenellales; family Aristaeellaceae; genus Ventricola. The sequence continues at coordinate 9,741 of JAFUZM010000030.1, read as the reverse complement.
CTCTATCATATTCTTTTAAAATCCAAGGAAGCAACGCCGGATACCAGATTTCCTTCTTTGCGATACCAGTATGGATTCCCAACTCCACCCGATCCAATTCATAAGCGGGATTGAAATTCCGGATGGAGATATTCGGATAATCCTGCGCCATGCTTTTCAACTGATCCACGGTATACCCTATGCTTGCATTCAGATATCTGTCCAGCGTGTTCCCAAGGTGCAGAATAATAATGTCCAGCAGCTTATCTGGATCTGCCTTATCCATCACAGAGCGAAGAGTTGCTGCTACATGATGTGCGTTCCAATAATTCATACTCATCACAAGGGCTTCCCGTTTCTCCGGAACGAACGGTTTTAATTCAGAAGAACAGAATGTATCCGTAAAGCAAATCAGCTGCGTCTCCTTGATTCTCAGTTTCCCTTCCCGGATTTTTCTCTCTACCCAAATGCTATAGAACCATTCTCCTGCGTATCCCACATTCCGGTTGGTCAGCGTGCTGTTATTCTCCCGGTTGACCCGCTCATGGAATTCAAACAGCATCGGAAAAACATATTCGCAGAACTCATAGAATAGTTCTTTCTTCATGATAAAACAATTGAACCCTCGGAACCGTAATCCGTTAAAATACCGGATGGTATCCTGCTCATAAGTAGGATTGTATTTCCGGATTAGCTCCAGCATCAGATCAAATTCTTCCGGTTTAAGATACGATGCATGATATTGCAGCCAAAACTGCTTTGCATTTTTGATGGATCTATCCTTGCATTCATCGTCCACAACATCATGATCCATTCCTACGATCATATCGTATTGCATGATCGTTTCTCGCATACATTCTTCCCGATCCAAGCCGCAGGCATGAATGCAAGCCGGTGTCATGGAAGGCATGATGACCTGTCTGACTTCTCCAGTCTCAAACTTCCGATTCGCAAAGGACAAATACCGCCGATAATGCATCAAACCGTAATAATCCGCCTCTTGATTCTTCCATGCCCAGTAGATCACAGAATATTCACTGAAATACCTGTTCAGATCAGATATGTTGTCCCCGGTATGATCTCCCAGCTCAGTTTTTATCCCATTCTCGCACCTAATACCCCCCCGATACATTGAGAAACAAAGGATTCTCAATTACAGCGTTTTCCCGTCCAGCGGTATGAGCAACAAACAATTTGATAGAAGGTTTGTTCTTCTGGCCCATTTGTTTCTTCTCCTTTTGTATCTTTCATCAAGTGATTCCGAGTAGGAATAATCATAAGTTCAAAAATCCTTCGCTATTGCCCGGGATGAAATGGAAGAATTCCTGTCCGCAGAAATTCCTCGTACCGGTCACAAACGCCGGTCACATCGCCCGAGAAGATGATCTGCCTTCCGTGATCAAGCCACAGCACCTTGTTGCATAGTTCCCTTACCTGGTCCACCGCATGGGATACCAAGATCCCCGTCACACCGGACGCCAGGATCTCTCGCATTTTGTCCCCGCTCTTTTGACGAAAGGCACCATCGCCGACGGACAGAACTTCATCCAGGATAATGATGTCCGGAGAAACCAGGCAGGCAATGGAGAAGGCCAGGCGGCTCTGCATGCCGCTGGAAAGCTGCTTGAAGGGCCGTTCCTGAAAGTCCTCCAATTCCGCAAATCGGATAATGGATTCATATTGCCGGTTCATGAAGTCCCGGGTATAGCCCAGCATGGCGCCCCGAAGAAATGTGTTCTCCTTCACGGTTAGATCCCCGTCGAAACCGCTGCCCAGCTCCAGCAGAGCAGCGATTTTCCCGTGGGCTTCCATGCGGCCCTCCGTGGGCACCATAATGCCGGAAACTGCCTTCAGCAGGGTAGATTTGCCGGCGCCGTTGGCTCCGATCATCCCCAGCATGTCCCCCTGTTCCAGCTCAAAGGATACATCCTTGTCCGCCCAGAATTCCTGCACCCGGTAGTTTCCCTGGATCTTCCGAACAATGGTCTCCTTCAGACCGATATCCTTGAAATCTCCGAGGATATACCGTATGGAAACATGTTCCGCTCTCAAGACCACACTCATCGCAGCACCTCACACATAATACAGGAATTCGTGATTCTTTTTCTTGTAAATCCAGGATCCCAGGAAAAGCGCCAGCAGGGCATAGAAGACACAGATCAGGTTAAAGCTCAGAGAGGGAAGGTTCCCGTCGATGACCACCGCTCGAAAATACTTGATATAGCAATATACCGGGTTCAGCAGAAAAACCTTCTGAATCACATCCGGGAAGGAATCCACCGAATAGAAGATGGCGGACATATACATCAGCAGCGTCAGGAATACCTCGTACAGATAGCCGGTATCCCGGAAGAAAACGAACATTGCCGACAGCATCATACCTATGCCCAGATTGAAAAGCACCATGCAGAAGGAGGGAATCAGCAGGGAGAAGAAGCGCCAGGAAAAGGCGATCCGGTCCAGCCAGACGAAGAGAAAAAACAGCGCTATGGTGATGGAAAAGTTGATCAAGGCAGAAACATTCTTCGTCAGTACAAAGATGTATTTAGGCACATTCACTTTGGTGAAGATATGAGCATTGTCCCATAGGGCGCGCATGCCTCCCTGGGTCGCTTCCCGGAAATAGTTCCAGACGATGTTCCCGGCAAAGAGGTATATCGTGTAATGGGGTGTGCTGTTCCCGAAGAAGCGGGCGAAGATCAAGCGCTGAATGATCAGGGTCAACAAGGGATACATGAGGCTCCAGCCCATGCCCAGCAGTGTCCGTTTGTACTTCTGTTTGAAATCCCGGGAAGACAGCTCCTCAAAGAGAAACTGGTGTCTCTTGATAGTTTCGATTAATTGCATGACTCACTGTTCCTTGTCCGGATAATGGATTGTATCAAAAAATGAACCGTTCAATCCCCTGAAAAAAAGTATTTACTCCGCTGTGCGGCATCTTATCATGTCGCGGTGAACCCATTTGGGCAGTTTCAGCTCCAGTAAAACAACTGTGGCTCCTTCCTCTGCCTGCGATCCCTGAATCTGAATGTCCTTTTGTCTTCTGTAAGCCATTTGGGCATAATTTCCCCGCCCACATGCATATGCAGATTAAATTATAGCGCAACAGACAGGCAGAGTCAATTTTACCGGGTAACCCGCATCTCCTGCGCATAGGTATCCACACCGATGGATTCAATGACCGCACTGGTCTCATTATCTAGGATCACGAAGTTCATCCCCCGGGAGTTCTTGGAGTATTCTTCCCCGCCAATAAGGACGGAACTGGTATTTCCCACGGCGTAACCGCCGCTAGTGACGGTATAGGGGATTCCTCCGATCGCCCCGCTGTGGGAGATGGTCTCCGTGATGCTGGCGTCCTCTTTGGATCCGTCTGGCGTGATGACAGCATAATAGCTGTAATGGTATTTTCCCTTCAGATCCGTCCGGACCCCGATCGCCTTCAGATCCTCCAGCAACACGCCAGTCAGGGCATTGGTTGCCTCGTCCCGCACAGTTATGAAGATGGTGATGTTCCGCCCCCGCAGGGACTGCAGATATTTATGGAACCAGCCACTGCCGCATTCCACCGGGTTCCCCTTCGCGTCGGTATACCAGTTCAGCGCCAGAGCCCCGTCCACGGCATATTCACTTCGGATCGCGGCATAGCGGTCATAAGCATTGCAGGGGTTTCCTTCCTCATCAAAGTATTCCTCCAGGACGACCCGGTTGTCGCTGTTGAAGATCCGGCGGAACTCCGCATAGCCGCTGGTGTTCCTGATCGAATGGCGCTCCGTATCCAGATACCGTTCGCCGGCAACGTTACCGATATTGTCATACCATCGTTCCAGATACGCGTAGCCCGTCGGCCTGAGCAGAGGCTTCCCATCAGTGCCGTAATAGCTCTCCTCAATAATCTGTCTCTTTTCATTATACGCCCGGTGGAGCTCCGCCCAGCCGTCCGTCAGCAGGACCGGATTCCCCTCCGTATCCAGATAGCGCCAGCAAATAGTGTTACCGGCTTCATCATACTCATAGGCAACGCCCGCCTGATTCTTGCTCAGAGCAACGGGAATACCGGACTCGTCATAATAAGTCTCTCGAATCACCCGGCGGTCCGTGTTGTATTCCCTGCGGATCTCTGCGTAGCCTCCTCCGAGCAGTAAAGGCCGGCCCTCCTCGTCCAGATAGCGCTCGGAAATCCGGTTGTTCCTTTCGTCATAGCCATACTCCACACCGACGTATCCGCCAGTGGAGCGGATGGGCTGCCCGTCGGTATCAAAAAATTCCTGGGTCAGAACATTTCCAGCTTCGTCATAGACGCGGCGGTAGCCGGCATAGTTGCCGGTGCACAGGCAAGGGATCCCCACCGGGTCCAGATACCGCTCCTCCGTCACTTGGCGAAGCACATTGTATCCGCGAACGATCTGGGCATAGCCGCTGCTGATAGTCTTCAGGGTTTTTCCGTCCGCGTCCAGATAGCACAGCTTCGTCCAGGAACCGTTGCCGTTGGCATATTCATACGCTGCGCCATAATGCCCGGTGGACTGCGCCAGAGGCTCGCCTTCCGTGGTGAAATACCGTTCCGTCTCAACATATCCTTCCGGAGTATAGGTTCTCCAGATATCCGAAGTCTGTATTCTCCGCACAGTAATCCCGTCGATCCAGACGGGGATATTCTCACGGCAGAAGACCAGATATTCCACCCCTCGTGTGCTGTTCACGCTGTAATTCAGAGAAACAGCCAGCCGCCCGTCTTCATCAAAATCGGAGATGGTGACCGTTCTTTCCGCCCGGATGTTCTGCCCCCATAAAGCGCTGGCCCGCAGAAGGCAGACCTCCCGGTCCGGGTTTTCTGTCCGAACATCCAGATCCCGTAGTATCAATCGGAAGGTCACCTGATAGCTTCCGCTGTACTGGTCGTAATATGGACCGTGAATCAGGGAATGGGCTACGCCCCAGAGCATCAGCTCTCCAGTTTCCGCGATGCCCAGTCCGTTGACAGGCCCCAGTGTCGTCAGATCCACCGACTGTTCTCCGCTGAAATAGCCGTGGAAGCGGTATCCCTCTGCCTGCAGGGCTTCTATCACTGCATCATCATAAGTGAACAACCCCGTAAAAGGTGAAAGCTCCGTATACTTCGCCCCCGTATTGATCAGCTGATACCCCTCATTATTATGACCCAGGAGTATGGTGCCTCTCGCGCTCCGTCCCAGTTCCATATCAGAGAAAAGATGGTCCGAAAAACCGTCAAAATTCCGCTTGTAGATTTCCTCAATCTCCCCACCGTACACCGGTTCCTCCGCAGCAGAAAGCACCGTTTCCACTGCCTCCCTTTCGGCAGCGATTCGCGACTGCATCTCTTCCCGTTCCATGCCGTCCCGGATCGTCTCATCCATCTGGGAAACCACCACACTGACCCCGATGAAAACCGTCACCATGCCAAGAATCATCAGCGGTGAAATCTTTTTCTCCCGGATCCAGGAGCAGGCCATAAATGACACTGCCAGCCATACCACTGCCAGAATTCCAAAGCAGAACAGACAGAAAAGAAGCGCAGCCAAGCTGTACAGCCCACCACCATTCCATCCCTGCAGAAAAAAGAGTGTCCGCATCCAGCTAAAGGCCCGAGGCAGTAGAAGCGCCACCAGCGCGCAAAGCACCGCCGCCATAATCCACGGCACCCGGCTTCCGGCAAACGCCTGCCGCAGGGTTCTCTTTTTCCGGATCCGCTCCGGCCCTTCCTCAGTCTGTGGCTTCTTCCCTGCCCCAAAAACACACAGGGGCATGGCCAGCAGGATGTTGAAGTTCAGTTCGGTAAAATGATGCTCCGAGAAGGAATGGATGGCAATGATAGCCATGGCCAGAGCCAGGCGGCGATGGTCGGTTTTGTATGCCCGGTGGGTCATCCAGACCCAGAGACCCGTAAAAATCCCCGTCAGTATCCATCCGTAACGGATCAGAATCAGACCATAGGTGCTGTCCAGAAATTCATAGGTTTCCGTATGGATCAGGCCGTGGCCAGCTCCGTTCTGTGGCGTCAGGGCTCCAAACGCATTCACGCCATATTTCAAGTAATGCTGCCAGACCAGGCTGAACCGGCTGCTGATCCATCTGTCCAACCGTACGGCAAATCCGTAACCCCGCCCATACAGGAGAACAATCGAAAAAAAGACAGCCCCGAGAATTGGAAACGCCCAGGTGACCAGCCCTTCCCCAGCCTTCGACAGACAGCGGGTTCCACGATGGCGGGAGAGCACTCTGTGGTCCAGCGCATCATACAGGACGATTGCCACGCAGACCAGGCTCAAGATCGTGCTGGTATCGCTGTGGGGATACATCCGCAGTAGCCAGCACATCCCGAGTCCCAGCAGGACAAACAGCCCGGTATGCCACCAGGCATGCTTCTTCTGCTGCGCCCAGACAAAGGCAAACAGATAGATAAAATACGAGGCGAAATCCGTGGGATAGGATACGCCGTAGGAACCCCGCAACTTTCCCTTAGCACTGAGATACAGATAGTTTTCCACCGCTCCGGTGAGACTGCAGATAATCGTTGCCAACAGTATTGTTCCGATGGCGATGGTGAAGGTCTTCAGTACCTTGTCCGCTTTCGTTCCGTACAGGCAATATGCCACAAAGGGCAGATAGGCCAGAAAGGTATATTTAAACCGATGTGCCACCCATACACAGGGTACCGCGCAGAGAAGCGCCAGTGCTCCCTTCCACAGAGTCTTCCGCTTTTCCCGACCGGTTTCCGCCCCGTAGAAATCCGCCCGCAGGCCAGTCCTCAGACGCATCAATCCGAGAGCTACCATCGCCGCAAAGGTGACCTTCCGGTACGTGCCTGTGAAATCGAAATAGAACGTGGACGCTTCAAAGAAGCGGAAAAAGCAATAATGGATAACCGCGAGGAGGGCTGCCCATTCCAGAGCCTGAGAGAAAGTTCCTTTTCCGTCCTTTGCAGCTTGATTCATGTCCGACTTCCGTCCTTTTTCCTTCTCTATTATCGAAAAGAAGAATCCTCCGCCAGCCTTTTCACCTCGAAGATTTTCTTCCTACCTCATTATTTCTTACAATCAATAGATATGACTGGCTTTCCTGCCTCCAAGTACTTATTTACAGTATCATTGATATACCTGAATTGGGAATCGCTTTGCTTGGGATACCTTTCCCAAATCACTACCTTCCCGCATCTTGCGATTCTGCTGCAGGCTATATTTCAGCATTTCTAAAAGATCGTCCACTTTACAGGGTGAATTTCGAATCCTTTATTGCGTAGTTCTTCCAACAAATTGCGCAAGCTTTTTTTGTCCATCAAAAACGGGGCATACGATTTCCGTAACTTTCGGAATCTACAATGCGTTCTAAGGCATCAAGTATACCAGGTTGTTTCTCCAATATAGACTTTCTATCTCCACCCGAAGCTCGAATTGGAGTCCGGTTATCGTCTATTTCGAATGTGTCAAGCCCTCCACTGCACTGCCTGTACACCAGCACTGATGGTATTCTGTACATGCCAGATATAACGATAATCTCTTTTCCATCTCCACGTCCAAGTGAGATTGCTTCGGCAGCCAAATACCTTCTTCTCTGACTCCTGTTCATCAACGGAAGTACCGTTGTGATCCGATCTTTGATTACTGTATCCACGCAATGAATTATACATCACGAAGGCGTTATGCACAAGTTACTATTCAACAATTCCTTAGGTTTAAGCAACCCTCTCCATGATCAATTCCAAATGTTCTTAACATGCAACAACTTCATCATTAATCATTCCTCCAAATATTGTACGAAATATGATCTTTAAATCCAAACTGAATGTCCAGTTTTCAATATACCAAATATCGTATTCCACGCGTTTTGCAATAGATGTATCTCCGCGAAGGCCATTCACCTGAGCCCATCCGGTCATCCCAGGCCGAACCTGCTGGCGGATCAGATAACGTGGAATTTCTTCCTTATAATGGTTGACATGATATGGTAGCTCCGGGCGAGGACCTACCAGGCTCATCTGTCCAATGAACACATTGAAAAACTGAGGGAACTCGTCTATGCTGAACTTGCGAATAAAGCTCCCGAATTTGGTTTTCCGGTCATCTTCATTGGTTGTCCAGCCAGTATCTTCCGTTCCGGTTACTCGCATGCTCCGAAACTTCAGCATTTTAAATACCTTTTTGTCCCGGCCGACACGTTCCTGCTTGAAAATAATCGGTCCAGGGCTCGAAATTTTAACCCCGATCGCTGTCGCCAGCATAACAGGGCTCGTGAGCATAATCAAAAAACCGGAGGCAAAAACATCAAATATCCGCTTTGCCGCCGCATTGATTACGGATTCCATTGGCGTGGCACGAAGATTAATTAGCTTAATGTTCCCTATGGTTTCCACTGTAGGATGCACCGGATAGTAGTCGTTGTAAAAAGGAATCATTTCAATATGAATGCCTTCCTTGTCTGCAACTCCGAGAATCTCCGTCATGAAACGGATCTCATGAGGTTCAAGTGCCACAATCAGTCCATCATATGGCTTTGATTCAAGGATCGCCTCAAGTTCCTCATAGCTTCCAAGAGGCCGACCGAGTTCGGGCTTGGATACACCACTCACATATCCGTCCACGCAGATGCCAAGCTGTGGATTCTTTTTGATTTCAGCAATATATTGTTTGGCTAAAACACCGTTACCGATCACGATGACATGTTTGAGATTATAGCCTTTTGTCCGTGCATATTGAAGAATCGAATAGACAATCGTTCTTTTAATGATGATAAATATACTGGAAATGATCCAGAACAGAAAGATCGCAATTCTGGAAACATCAATAATCCGAAAGACAAAGAAGATGGCAAGAAGCGCCAGGGAGCCAAGGCCATTGATGACAATGATCAAAAGATCATCTTGCCCGATGCGCTGGAATCGCTTTGGTGTATACAGATGACAAAATGCATACACAATCACCATCACAATGCTGTACAAAAGCGCAATAGCGGCAAAGCGAGCATCCCGCATATGTATGCTGACAATGCCGTCCAGTACATCAAAACGCAGACTGATACTGACAAAGTATGCCATGAAAATCAGGCCGATATCTGTAAGTGCGTTCAGCATACTCAGAAGCCTTTGATTTTTCCGAATCAAGATACATCCTCCTAAGAGAAGTCATGATCTAACCATGCATGTCCCCATTCTTCTCTGTCCAATTCCTCAAGGCATGAACCGGCCTGATCCTGTTCGCCTCAGAAAGAGGCGAACAGCACACAATTCACCATTTTAAAGACCATGGTCTCGCAATTCTACACCCTATCCATCGGATATGCAAGAACCGATGAACGTAAAATCTGCAAATTTCGAGGTCTCATAGTGGCAAATTGCCTGAATTTTCACCGAAAAAGTTTCTCCGATTCTATTGAAATAGAAAGCACGCCTGAGTATAATTTGTGTTCGCTAAAATGCCTGACAGTCACAGCAAAGCACCCGCTTTGATTTGTGCTGAGCAGGCAATCATTCTGTTTGGAGGCATTCGTTTCATTATGGAAATGAAAATCTTTCTCTCTGTTTCTATTGCGTTGTTTGCGGGACTCATGCTGACCCGTGTTTTTAAAAAGCTCGGTTTTAACTTCCCGGATGTGACGGCTTTTCTGATCGCCGGACTTCTCATCGGCCCCTATGGAATCGGTCGGATCGGCCTTCGTGGCGTCGGCTTTTCCAGCTATGCGGATGTGACCTCTGTCGGCCTGATCAATGAAATGGCTCTTGGCTTCATCGCCTTCTCCATCGGCAGT
>JAFUZM010000226.1 GCA_017476605.1 Clostridia bacterium | reverse complement strand
GATCAGGTCGAAGCGCCCGATGCCGAATTCCCGCGTATCATCGTCGATCAGGTTGATCATGGTCTGATAGGTAGAGAAGATAATGCGGGCATTCGAATCACGATTCATGCTTCCGCCAGAATAGATGCTGGTGGTAACGCTAGGCAGCAATTTAGTGAAGTTCTTGTGTGCCTGGTGAACCAGGCTTGTGCGGTCAGCCAGAAACAGAATGTTCTTTGCCCAGTTTGCCCTCAGCAGCACATCCGCAAGAGCAATGGATACGCGTGTCTTACCCGTTCCGGTTGCCATGACCAGGAGGCTGGAACGCCGCATACTCATGAATGCTTTGCAGCAAGCATTAATTGCTTCCTTCTGGTAGTACCGTCCAGTGATATTGTCGTCAATTTGCGGAGTGGAGATATCCTGACGGATGTTAGCACGCAGCTTCAACAGTTCCAGCTCCTCAATGGAATGAAACTGGAAGACTCGGCGCGGAGGATATCCCAGTTGGTCGATGACAAAGATATAATAGCCGTTTGTGTAATATGCAATTGGTTTATAACCATATTTCACAGCCAGCTGGTTTGCCTTATCGATGGCCTTTGTGCGCCCCTCCACAGGGCTCCTGCAGGTGGCCGTATACTCGACGATGGCAAGCGGTTTCCCATCCTTGCCGTACATCACATAATCAATATCCTCGCCAGAATCCAGATGAATCAAACATCCGACGGCTCCAGGCAGGGACTGGTGTGGTACTGATACGATCGGCCAACCAGCCTCCCGAAGGGAGGCTTTGAGGTACAGTTCTCTGTTTACACTTTCATCTCGGCCGTGCTTCACGTCAAAATGCGTGTAACGCATCTTCGAAGCGTATTTGGCAACGATCTCCGGGTCAATGATGATCGTTTCCTTATGTGCTTCCGGTACTTTGGGAATAGAAGCTGGAACAGGCACAGGTGCAGGTGCTGTTGCTGCTGCTGGAGTCTTTCCTGGAGCAATGAATTCTGGATAATCGTTCTCCAGCCCAAGCAGGATGCATGTTTCGCCAACCAGGAAATGAAGCTGTTCCAGAACATTTATGGCGTCTTTCTCAGTAAGCATGCCACCGTGTGCTGCAGTGTTGCCCATTTTACGGATGATGTGGATCGTATTGAGGATCATCTCATCCTGAACAGCAGCGGTGAATGATGGACTTGTGGACATTTCGAAGACAGTCATACTGAAGGGAGGTGCCCCGATAAAGGCAGAATAGAGCAACTTGACAATGTATTCCATTGCCATCCGGGAAGAAATGGCACTGTTTGTTGGAAATATTGTGACAAGCGCCTCTGCTGTGGCGCAGTGTTGATATAAGACAGCCATATCCGAATGAGCTTTCAGATAATCAAAGTTCATAGTTTGACCTCCTGATTGTGTGTTGGGCAAGTTTACTTCAATATGAGTATGCCATACGATATGGCATGAAACCATCCAGTTTAAATACTTAAATTGTCGGGGACTGCATCTCAAACCAGTATCCGGTTACAACTAACCAATATAATTATACCTTGTCAGAGGTGGTGTTGCAATCCAAACAATCAAGAGAGAACGCCAAGTCTGCTGATGATCATATTCTTGCAGGAAGCACATTGACAAGCCGGGTGCCTGTGTCGACAAATTTTGATTTGTCGGTTTGTTCTACGAAGGCGGCGAATTGCTGCTGAAGATCGATTGGTGGTAGCATTATTTCAAAGCTCTTGATATCCTTTGCTGAAATATGAGGGACTAATGAGCCGGTAATATTAGTGTGCTTATCGAATCCACCATTTATAAAGCAATGATAAAGGTACTTCTGATTGATATCTGTTGCTCTAATTCTTGCAGTTCGCTGAATAAGTAAAGCTGGTAGGTGTTCGCCGTCTACGAGAGCAATTTTAAATCCCTCTGTGATCCACGGCCTATCGAGTGCCATTACAATATCATCTTTAGCAAGTAAATACTCTTCGTAGCCCTTTGTTGTTGCCCAATGCACGCAACTATCCCATTCAATTCTTTGCGGCATTATTATAAGTCCACCGCATATATTTACACCAGAATCAACATACTGCTCGCTCTTAAACGGATAACCCGATAATAAATCTATATGATGTTCCGTTTTTTCTTTTTTTCAGTTAAATGGGTTAGTTATCGGATCCCCAAACATCTCTACAAATCGGGCTTTGATGAGGGTGTCGAGGGTAGATAGTTCTTGTCTTCTGTTATGAATGATCGCATTTATCTTCTCTAGAAGTTGCACAGTAGCAATCTGCTGCTCTATAGAAGGTACTTCAATCTCAATTGATGCCACGATCTGTTTTGAAATCTCTTTAAACGTCGCTCCACGACCGAGCGAGTTGAGGAATGCGGTTTTACCTTTCAAAAACCAATATAAGTACCTACTGTCAATCACACTTGAGCATATCAGATTCTTGAATCCCTGATTACAGTACATCTCGCAACCGGCAATAGCCACTTTTCCGATAGGAGCGCGTGAAGACAAGATGACTGTTCCTGCTGGGAATGGTGTTAGCCCGGTCTTTTGAACTGCCAATTGAGTGATCTTCCTCACACTGTCGCTTACGATATAGGAGCCTTCGTTCAGTTCAGCGGGTGTGATCCACTTGATATCACCATCCCAATACTCCGACACTTCACTCCTCGGAGTGCTGCCGCTGACGATTTCGCAGATATCTCCAAGCCTATATTTCTTCATCTGACATCCCCCACAAATCCGAATCATTTGTCTTCTTCAGATGTTATTCCTTCTATCAACTCTGTCACTACCGCGTTGAGCTGTTTTGCGTTCTGACTGGTAATCACAGGTTCACCAGTTGCTTTCTCTATTTCTTTTATGACGTTTCCTGCAATTGCTCCGCCCTGTCTGGATACTTTTCGATTCTCTTCTAGCCCTGTCGGATTCTGTATCTTTGTAAGCGGTGTAGTCGTTGCTTCTGCAAGCATGTTCAGCGCTAGTTCCAATGTACTCATATTATCCCGCAGGTTTTCTTTCTTCAATCCCTTTAGATTTTTATATTGACGAGTGTTCATTCCTGACCATGCTCTTGTGATCTCGTCCGTGAGGATCGCATATTCTTTCCCTTGATCCACACCATGCGCTTTCCATTGATCCGTCAATTCTTTTCTGGCACGAATCGTTTGAACCCTTTGATTGATCCAATCGTCGGGGTATCCAAGTCTTGCATAGGTTTCCAATGCTCGCTCAATAGAAAGCTCTGGATCGATCGTTTCTTCTATGCGCTCACGGCCAACTTGTGCCAACCACATTTTAAACGGTTCTGCCTTTCTCGAAGGAATGGATTGTATTATGCGTAGCAATTGCTCGGTATTGGCAACATCTGTCGTGCGGCGTTTTCCGTCTTTTGACAGCATTTCAAAGCGTTACAATTTGTAACGGTTTGATTTCCCTCATTTTTCAGTCTGCTCTTCATGACGCGCCAATAAGTTTGAGGATTATCACTCTCTGTCAAAACAGCAATGACATCCACAATTGCAAAATACCATTCCTCTTTTTCTTCATCCCATGCAGTGCGAATGGGCTGATCTTCAAATGTCCTGACTTTATTCTGTTCCATGCTGTCTTATCTCCTCGACAAATCCGAATTTGAGGGCACCTATTTTTTATATTTCGAGTTCAGTTCTTCAATGCTATCAAGATAGTCTTTTTCCACATCACTAATTGTCCTGGCTTTATATTTTTTATATTCAGTTTCGGCCTTTTCCATAGCTTGCATGTGGGAGACAGAGCCATTGTCTTGCAACAACTGTTCTCCTGCGGACGTTAAAATACCATCCAAATGGTTAGCCCAATCAGTCATCGTCATAGGAATTTTTTTTCCGCCTGTCGTTCCGCAAAATCCAGGTATCCTGATACAAGTTGCCCCATGGAACGAAGCTCTTTTTCGGATAAATAGTTTTTTGCAATCTTGGCCTCTTTTAATGTCGGCTGATTTCCTTTAAATGTGGTCAGACCCATAAACTCCTTTTCTGCGTCTGCTCTGTTATATATGATTCTCCCGCACAAACCTCCTTTTTTAGAACATGATATGCCGCTTGTAGCGGTTGATTGATCGTCAACACACTACATATTGTGGTTTTGCTTGTCTAAAAATACTTTATGCGGTCAAATCATATATTACCTCTGCGGCTGTTTCTCCTGAAACTGCATAATGAATCTTGTTTTGTACTTTCTTAAAAAATAAAATTGATTCATCCGCTTTGGGGTCATAATCTATACTTGTAGCGTATATTTCAAGAACCTGACGGTAGAATACTTTTTCAGAAGCACGAATGTCACGTATTCTTTCGAGCAGTTCCTTAAAATAGCCACCGCCGCCAAGCTTTTTCAAGCGCTCGTCATCTATTGCGAATCCCTTTTTCAGATATTCCTTTAATATGGAACTTGCCCATATTCTAAACTGTACACCTCTTTGTGATTTAACCCTATAACCAACGGATATAACTACATCAAGATTATAATAGTTTGTAGGTTTTGTAGAAAATTCGGAATTTCCGAATTTTCTCATCGTAGACTCTGATACCAATTCACCTTCATTATAAATGTTGTGAATATGCTCATTAATCGTGGATTTGGCTTTTTGAAAAAGCTCTGCCATTTGATCCTGAGTCAACCACACAGTATCCTCTTCTATTCTAACGTCGACCTTATTTTTACCATCCTCGGTTTTATAAATAATAATTTCAGGTCTGGAATCTTTATTTTCCACTTTATATCCTCTCCATTTCTCAGCATAAATTTTATGCAATGTACCGCTGATGCGATGACTTCACATTACTCTGATTGACCATAGCATATTGCATGGTTGTATCAATCTGTGAGTGACCGAGTATTTTCTGTACCTGCTCTATTGGCATCCCCTTGTCTATAGCTCTTGTGGCCATGGTACGCCGGAATTTATGCGGGTGAATTTTTGTAAGGTTTATGCTCCTTCCAAGCTCACGCAATCGTATCTCCACACCGCTGATTTTCAGCCTGTCATGTGGAGAATCCAATGTGACGAACAGCGCAGGATTATCATCGTTTCTTTCATCAAGATATGCCTGCAAGTGCAGCTTGGCTTTAGCATCAAAGTAAACCTTCCGTTCCTTTCCGCCTTTACCGAAAACCACACACTCTCTGGTATCAAAATCAATGTCCGCTTTATTGAGATTAACAAGTTCTCCGACTCGGATTCCCGTCGAGTAAAGCAGATCGACCATCGCAAGGTCTCTGCTACAGGAGCATTTATCGCGAAGCCTTTCTATATCCTCGTCATTTATAATTTCTTTCACCTGCTGATTAGTCTTGATCTTGTGGATCCTCTTCATAGGACTTTTCAGTATATGATTTTCTTCCTCAAGCCACGAGAAAAAGCTCGATATGTTACGGCGCACATTATCGACCGTCACCTTGCTGCAGTTATTCTTCTTCTGATACTCGGACAGATATGCCCTCATATCTTCAGTTGTGATTTTACGGACAGGCACAGATACGGATTCCAGCATCCTCTCTATCGTAACCCGATAATACTGGATGGTTCTCTCCGAGCAGCCTTCAATCTTCTTGGCATCGAGAAATATTTTCAGATACTCCTCATTGTCGATCTGTTTCCGTTCCTGTTCTTTCTCCGCAAATGTCCGCAGCATAACTTCCTGGAGTTTTTTCATCTGAGCCACAGATAAAAACTCCGACATCTCATTCAGAATAGTTACAATTTTCTCTTCCATACTGATATCTTCTTGATACCAACATCCTACAACCATAATTTATTTTCATCCAAAATACTCTTGCATAAGGCTATCGAACAACAACTGAGCTTCATCCAAGGCCTTCTGCACTGCAACTTTTGATTTGTCGACCTGAAGTACTAAGGCTTCAAAGCATTCCTGCAAGTCAACTGGTGGCATAGGAAACGGATATGCTTTGAGTTTATCCATTTGAATACCATCTTGTCCTGCGGTTCTTTGCGACAAACCTTCCAGATAATGAAGCAGACAATCCTGTTTAAGAAACCATCTAACAAATTCGCGATTTCCCATTTTCGGAGTAGCTTTCATCAGAGCAACATTGAACGATCCTTCAATTCCTTGAAGGATTTGGAATATAGGCGGCCCGTAACGGCCAATCATAATATCATCAACAGTACAAAACCGTTTAGCGAGTGTCTTGGGAATATATGTCATGTATTTATCCGTTTTGTAATCACGAATCTGTATAAGCCGTATGTTGTCTGGTGTGGGTTCATATTCAAAGAATTTTTTATCTGGTTGACTTCCCCCTTGAAACTCAACCACCTCATCCATACGATAGACAGGAAAGCTTTTTTGATTTAGTATAGGATCTCCAAACATCTCGACAAATCGGGATTTGATGAGATCATCCATCATCTGCAACTCAGTTCGGAGGGAGACGATGATTCCGGATACGCTCGACAGTATTCCTGCTATTTCGCGCTGCCTTTCAAGGAAAGGGAAAGGAACGATGATATTGTCAAAATCCTTTTTCACGATGTGCTTCATTGTTGCACCATGAGTTTTGGATTCCATTTCCGCAAGATTATATTGGACAGCATAGACAAAGTACTGTTTATCAACCTGCACTTTATCAAACACCACTTTGAAAATATGCTGATTCAGCAGTGCTTTACCTCTGTTCCAGACATAAACGCCAAGACTCGCAGACCAGGAGATAAGAACGTCCCCGTCATTAATCTCTATGCGTTCAGGGTATTCACCATCATAGAATCCCAAGTCGTAAGCATTGCCTGTCAGATCCTGTATTCTGATTATAGGCAATCCTTCAGTTCCCCGGTCTTCAGGTTTGAAAGGATATCCGTTGATATAGGAGGCAATATCTCCAAGCTTTTTAACCTCAGACATTTGCTTGTTCCTCCTTCAACTTTGCATACTGCTTTTTCCATGCTCTTGAAGTTTTTTTGCAGATACAGTCCTGTGAAGCAAAAGCACAGGTGCCTGATAGATACGCATTTGCGCATATATCAGGATTATTGGCTCTGCAACCATAAGTCTGTGTTTCTGTATCAAGCTCATGCAAAGGAGCAGAAAAAGCGACCCTCAACTCTTTATCACTCATGATGCTCATCCCCACAAATCCGAATTTACGGATCCCTTTCTTTATTATTCGCCCAGTAATTTGCGCAGAGCTTTGGTTTCTTCCTCAATCTGTGTGTTTAGTCGATCCAACTCGTCGAGAATTTCACTCGTGGGTGGATATTGTACAGCTACATACTCCGTCTTTTTGTACTTGTTGATGGACAAATCATAGCCATTGTCAACGATTTCCTGCTTTGGCACGAAAAAGCTTTGCTCTGTGCGCTCACGCCCTTCTTCAGCTTTGAGGTTGTGGAACCTGGAGATGATATCCGGGATATCGTTAGTGTCAATGGGGCTGCGCTTGTCATCAAGGCTGAAACCGTCTGCTTTCATATCATAGAACCAGACCCTGTCTGTTCCGCCATGGCCTGTCTTTGTAAAGATCAGAATAGCGGTAGAGACGCCAGCGTATGGTTTAAACACGCCAGAAGGCATGGAGATCACAGCCTCAAGACGGTTAAGCTCCACCAGTTCCTGCCGAAGAGCTTTGTGTGCCTTTGAGGAGCCAAAGAGAACGCCGTCAGGAACGATGGATGCGCAGCGACCGCCGATCTTCAGTGCTTTCAGAAAGAGAGCTAAGAATAGAAGCTCTGTTTTCTTAGTGGGAGCAATAGCCAACAGGTCTTTGGAAATAGTCTCCTTATCAAGACTGCCGGTGAAGGGAGGATTGGCCATGATAAGAGAGTATTCATCACGATGGGTATTATCTTCGGAGAGCGAGTCCATCCAGGTGATGTTTGGAGCTTCAACACCGTGGAGCATCATGTTCATTGCGCCAATGCGTAGCATAGTCTGGTCAGTGTCGAAACCTGTGAACATAGTGGTGACGTAATGCTGCTTGGCAGCTTTCTGCATCAGTTCCTTGGCATAATGCTCGGAAACGTACTGTGCTGCCGCGCAGATGAACCCGGCGGAGCCCATGGCAGGATCGCATACAGTGTCTTCCAACGAGGGCTGCATCAACTCCACCATCATCTTGATGATATGACGAGGAGTGCGGAACTGACCGTTAGTGCCACTTTGGGCGATCTGGGAGAGCAAGTATTCATACACGTCGCCCATGATATCCTTGTTGTTCAGGTCTAGGCTATCAAGTGCATCTACCACCTTCACAAGCACGCGGGCGGTAGGCACAAGGAAAAGTGCATCTTTCATATATCGGGCGAAGGCGGTATCTTTTCCGGCAGTCAGATCGTTTTTGATAAAGGGGAATACCTTTTCTGTCATGTTACTGAACATGGCATTCGAATCATAATGGCGGAAATTGCTCCAGCGACAGTTCTGATGTTCTGCATCAAAGATAGGATCAACCACTGGCATATCAAACGCGGCGGCATTAGCTTCCTTACGCAGTTCATTGTCATCCAGAATTTTGATGAACATCAGATACGTGATTTGTTCAATTACGGTCAGGGGATTTGTCATACCAGAAGACCAAAAGATATCCCAGATGCCATCAATCTTGTTTCTTAGTTCGCCTGTAATCATCGTGTTTCTCCTTTGCTATTTGATTGTATAGTTAAGATAGAGTTCGGGTTAGATTGCTTTTGCTTACGCTGCTTTGGCGGGGATTGCCTCATAGATATCTCCAATATCGCTGTGGAGTGCCGCGCATATTTTAAGGATGATTTCCAAGTTGACTGGTTCGCCGCGGTTCGTTTTAGAGACAGTAATTGGCTAATGCTTGCTACAAATGGAAGATCTTTCTTCTTTAAGTCTTTATCGATCAGTAACTTTCACAGACGTTTGTAACTTATTTCCATTATGAGTTTCCTCTTGTTATCTCAATGTGATAATACAGTATTGTGATTATACATCAGCATTTTTGTATTTTGCAATGAAAAAAGTGTGTTTGCATAATTGCAATGTGCGAAAGCATGAAAACATAATGTGAATCTTTTTGTTCAGATCGTGGCAAATCAATTCTTTTGTGCACCTGATGGTCAGCTTGATGCAGCTTATCCTTGACAGCTCTTTAGTTCAGAATCGTTGTGCAGGCTTTCATCTGCTGTTTAATTGGTAGAGACGTTTTTGATAGGTGAACTTTGTGATCATCCCTGACAGCACTGTCGTTTGTCGAAGAATTTCGAACACCGTGGCATCTCGATAAGTTTCCCTTGCTTATTCAACAGGAGTATAAGGTGTGAATGTTCTGACGGATCAAGTTTCAATTTTGGTGGGTATTTCTTGAAAATGAGGGAAAATTTCCAAATCGACACCGATATTCGCTCATGAAATGTGAATTCGGGTTTGACAATCACTCATGTTTTGTGTAAGACCATGCTGAAATGACTTTGAGGAGGGGATCGCAGATGTATTTAAGAAGAAAAGTAGACGATTATCTGGCAGCATGGAAAACAGATGAAAATAGGAAACCGCTTATTATCAAAGGGAGCCGGCAGGTTGGTAAGACGGAATCCATTTTGCATTTTGCTTCTGCCAACTATGAAAGTATCATTGAGATCAATTTTGTCAGGGATGAAAAATATAAAGGCATTATTGCGGACGGGTATGAAGCGGGGAATATTATCAAAAACATCTCGTTGCTTGATCCGTCAAAGAAGTTTATTCCTGGAAAAACCTTAATTTTCTTTGATGAGATCACGGAATTTCCGGAGATTGCCACGTCATTGAAATTCTTTTCCTTGGATGGCAAGTATGATGTGATTTGCAGCGGCTCAATGCTGGGCGTGAACTACAAAAGAATCGAAAGCAACAGCGTCGGATACAAAAAAGACTATGAAATGTTTTCGATGGACTTTGAAGAATTCCTATGGGCAAAAGGCTATGAAGGAATGACCATAGACGATATGCTTTCTCACATGAAAACGCTTAAACCTTTCAATGATTTGGAAATGAAGGTATATCATGCGCTCTTTTTGGACTATACCATTCTGGGTGGAATGCCGGCAGTGGTAGCAGAATACATATTGAAAAATACCTTTGAGGGATCACTTGACACGCAGAGGCAGCTTATTGCGGATTACAAAGAAGATATTCGCAAATACGCCTCTGGTGTGGACCAAACGCGGATCATCAACGTCTTCAATCGGATTGTGCCGCAGTTGGCAACAGAAAATAAGAAATTTCAGATATCCAAGGTTGCATCAGGAGCAAGATTCCGCGATTATCGTGGCTGTGCAGAATGGCTTGCCGATGCGGGAATGGCTAACATCTGCTATTGTATGGAGTTTCCTGAATTGCCTCTTGGAGGGAATTATGACCCGGATACATTCAAACTGTATTTCGCAGACACCGGACTTCTTGTATCCATGCTGGATGATGAATCCCAGGACGATCTCAGAGCGAACAAAAACCTGGGGGTATATAAAGGCGCTCTGTATGAAAATATGGTGGGCGAAGCGCTGATCAAGCAGGGATACAGGCTTTTCTACTACAAGCGGAAAAACTCTACGCTGGAGGTAGATTTCTTTCTTCGTTCCGCTACGCTGCTTATCCCTGTTGCTGCGAAAGAGAAAAGTGGAAAGGCGAAATCCCTGAAAACAATGATTTCCTCTGACCGCTATCCTGATATTCGATATGGGTTTAAGCTGTCGAAAGATAACATTGGCCATGAGAATCAAATTTATATGTTTCTGTATTTTTGTACCTTTCTCCTCAAACGGTTCATGAAAGAATTTAAGCCCAAAGAGGAAAAATGAGGTGTAAAGGTGAATAGCCGCCTCCGAAGAAGCGGCTAGCGGGATCAATACGATGATGCTACGTGTAAATCCATTCACCCAGTAAGACTCGGGATAACCGGGTGCTAGTTCATTCCTCGTTTACCTCTGGTGTTTCGGACAAATCACAGAATAGCATTTGCGTTTCCCCAAGTGGCACGCCACACGTTTCAGCCTTATTTTTGCGAGACGATTGAACTTTGGCGGATACTGGATTTGGAAATCATTGCTTGATCCGCAGAGTTATGACTTCAAAGGTCCGGAAATGCAGAGAGACAGCCTCCTCTTGGATTGGCAGCTCTTTCTGTGTGTTCTCCAGCATGTCACAAAGATAAACGGATTTTGCCAGGATACCCAGTGTCAGACGGCAGAGGGTATCTGCCCGCTTTGCCTCATACAG
>JAFUZM010000225.1 GCA_017476605.1 Clostridia bacterium | reverse complement strand
GGCTGATAATAGACCTTGATCCATTTTTCACGGATGGCCTTGTCGAGATTGCTCAGGATATACTGACGCTGAGAGGCGATATCCGAGAGATGCTGGTCATAATAGCTATATCCGCTGAGAAAAGAATTCTTGATAGTGTCACAGGCAGACTTGGCCCTGTCGCAGGCGGTGCTGACCGGCACGAGTCCCATCTCGTTTGAGTAGATGCCCACATGCACAGGAAGACTGTTGCCATCATTCATTCGGAGGCACTCATCCAAAAGCCGGTCAAGCCGCGCCTCAAGATCGTCGCCGGTGGTGACGGCTGCAAAATGGTCAGACCCGATCCGACAGCAGTTTTCAATGCCAAACGCATCAATCAGCACCTTGGCAAAAGCGCGAAGGAGCCGGTCACCCTCGGAAAAGCCGTGTTTTGCGTTAAAAAACTTCATGCCGTCCAGATTCATGTAAAGGAAGATGGGAACCTTCCCTTCCTCAAGCCATGCGTCCCGGAGTGTTTTGATGAGATCGAAAAAGAAAGACATGCTGGGCAGGCCGGTGAGGTAGTCATAGCGGCTTTCTCTCAGAAGGCTTTCGTGATGGAGGATGTTGCTCATTGCATGGGACAGGCCAGATGCATCGACGTTTTCCTCGTATATGCCCTCATTCATGTACCAGATCTGAGCAAGCCGGATGCCTTCCTCGGTATAGACGTGGCTGCCGATGGCATGGATGACGGTGTACGCGGAGGTTTTGGGTGGCTTCACGCGGAACAGAACCTCATACTGGCCGTTTTCACTTCCAAAGAGCTCTGCAATGGAGGCAATACGCGCCAGATCATCCGGATGAACATCCCGGTACATCGTATGGTTCATGTTGGCGTATGCATCCGCAAGCGTTTCATACCCAAACAGATGGCAAAACCCTATAGAAAGTGCGATCGGCACGACCCGGCCGTTTACAAGCTGGTAAACGCCAAATGGGATCTCGCTGCTTTCGATAAAGCTGCGTTTCTCCAAAGAATACGAATACTGGTTCATGAGATCCCCCTCCATATGTCATCCATGCCAGATTCACGGCATGAATTTGCCCCCAAAAGGTGCCGGCATTTCCACAGGTTTCTGCCTGTGCAGCACACAAAATGGATGTCTTATTTTTATGGGATGAAAAAACTCCATGTAATAATTGATAATTATAATCAAAAGCAGAGGGTTTATCAACCGTCTGCTCCCGCTCAAATCGGATTCTGAGACGAATTTTCCGGAACGTGGATTCCTTGATCCTGCCATCGCAGCGCCGGCTTTTGCATGAAAAAGAAGACAGACACCTTTTGGTGTCTGTCTTTGTGTGAGTTCCGAAGGATGTCTATAGATCGCCTCAGCTTATGCTGCCATATGGTAACCGCCCTTTTATCATACACAGAGCGCAGGCAGCCATGTATCCCACTGCCTATAGCAGGGGAACGTCCGGCCAGCAGAGAGGGGCAATCAGGCAAGGTGCTTTTTGAGCGTCGCGCGCACGGCGCCGGGACCTGCAATCAGCTCGGCGAAAAATCCCTTTACCTTGTCTGCGAGGCCTGCCTCAATCAGGCTGACGCCGAAGAGATTCGGATTGGCCAATATGGCATCCAGCTTGCCTTCGGCGCTTTCCGGTACGCCCAGCCTGATTCCGGAAAGAGCAGCCTGAAGCGGCTCCTGCATGGGATCCGGGCTGACTGCCATTGTATTTCCATTGTCATCCACTCCGAGAAGATAACGAAGCCATCCGGCAATCGCCAGCGGAATGGCATTCAGTGAGGCGGCATCGCGGACGGGATCTGCCATGTAACTCTTGATGGTTTCGCCAAAGCGGATGGGCACCTTCTGGCTGGTGTCGCAGGCGATCCGCTGGGGGGTATCCGGCATGAAGGGGTTAGGCAGGCGCTGCTCAACCACCTCATCAATGAAGGCCCTGGGGCTGAGGATGCCCGGATCGGTAACTACCGGAAGTCCCTCGTCGTAGCCGATGCGCTTAATGAGTGTGACCAGATCTGTGTCCTGCATTTCATCCGAGATCTTTGTATACCCCAGCAGGCAGCCGTATACGGCCAGCGCCGTGTGCAGCGGGTTAAGGCACGTGGTGACCTTCATGCGTTCGGTCATGTTCACGGTGTCGCGATCGGTCATGTACACCCCGGCCTTCTCCAGCATGGGCCGGCCATTGGGGAAGCGATCCTCCACGACCAGATACTGAGGGGCTTCTGCATTGACGAAAGGCGCAATGTAGGTGTGCTTGGCGGTCACAATGGGGGTCATGTCCTCAATGCCCAGCGCGGTCAGCTGCTGCATGACGATGTCCGCCGGGCGTGGGGTGATCTTGTCAATCATGCTCCAGGGGAACGAAACCTTGGATTCATCCTCAAGCCAGGTGATGTATTCGGCGGGGACGAAGCCCTTTTTCTGCCATTCACGTGCAAATTCGGTGACGCCTGCGCGCAGCTTCTCGCCGTTATGGGAGCAATTGTCCATGCTGAGGACGGCGATGGGCACCGCACCGGCCCTGAAGCGCTCCAGCAGCAGTGCGGCAACCACGCCCATCGCATGCTTCGGTGCGTCGGGTCCGGCTTCAATGTCAGCCGCTGCCACGGGGGTCAGCTCCCCTTTCATATCCCGCAGCGCATAGCCCTTTTCGGTGATGGTGAAAGAGAGTAGCTGCAAACTGGGCTTGCGGAAAACTGCCCGAAGGGCAGAAAGACCCTCCGGATCCGTTGCCGAAATTCCCTTTGCGATGGAGGCGACCACCTGCTTGTCGATGCTGCCATCCGCCTTCAGGCTGACCGCCAGCGTCATGGAGTCGTGAGGCACATAGATTTTCTCTATGACCTCATTGTCAAAGGTCTCTACGGCGATGATGCCCGTCTCGGCTGCGCCCTGGTCGAGCAGGCGCTGCTGCAGGCCGGCAATGAAGATGCGGAAGATATTTCCGGCACCAAAATGTACCCAAACAGGGTTTTCCTCGGTTTTTGCGCACATGACCTTCCAGTCATGCGCAGGGAGTGTCACGCCTGCCTCAGACCATGCCTTTCGGTCTTTCAGCCCATTGTAACTTAATTGCATAGAAGCCTCCTGTCATATCGTGTTGGATTGGAAAGAACAATCGTTGAGCATATTAAACCACAGATTCTTTTGATACGCAAGCGTCTTGGAGAAGAATGGGCTACACGGATCAGTGGATGCCAATATGGCAGAGTGTCGCCTCATTTCCGATTGAGGAAAATGCAGAGGGAATCCCGGATCCCCTGATGGCGAATGCCTGTTGCATCAAAGTGTACGGTGCGAAAGGCAAACTGCATGATGGGACCGGTGGCAAAGGCGCAGATCAGCGTACCGATTCCGACAGGTCCGCCAAGCAGCCAGCCGATTAAGGTTGCCATGCTTAAGATGGCGATGCTGACGGCGCCGATGGGCAGGGCACTCAGGTGCTTTGAAAGCCCGACCAGAAGCGTATCCCGGGGGCCGCATCCAAGCGCTGCGATCATGTATCCGTATTGGGTATAGGCGACAATGGCAAGGCCGAGAAACAAAACCGGAATCCCCTGCCGGAGAGAGGTACAGGCGGGAACGGCGTTGATCCAGTTGAAAAAGTCCACCGCCTTGCCTACGACGACGGCGTCAATAAACATGGCAATGCCAATGGGTTCCCGAAGCAGAAGATCAATGAGCAGGATCAGGAGAGAGACGGAAACGGAAGCGTTTCCGTAGAGAATGCCCAGAGTATGGGACAGACCTAAATTGAGCACATCCCACGGTGCGGCGCCCAGATTGGCCTGAATGGTCAGGTATACGCCGAATCCATTCACAAACAGACTGGCCGCAGCCAGCAGCATGTTCAAAAGAATATCTCTGGAGGTACGGTTTTCGTGAATCCGACCGCCTGCCAATTGTGTCATTATGATCACCCCGGTATATCATTTGAGGGAAGCACTGCATCGTTTCTTCCTTATTTTAATAGATGCCGTGTTTCTCAAAGCTGCCAAATTATAGCACTGCAGGCAATACAAGTAAACGTATTTTGAACTGATTTTCTGACCATGAAGGAAATAAGCCGAGGCGGGACAGTGAGACCTATGCCCACGGGAAAGAACGAGAGATGCTCTGGGACAAAGGATACTATTGCCAAGCATTTTAAATTCTGTTACACTCAGAGGAGAGAAAGAAACGAAAATGTACATAGGCCAATTGCATTCGTGCTGCAGGACCGGAAGCCGTCATTTTGAGGCGCATCGGAATATTCTTTTTTTTTGCGTTCCACACATTTTCTCCATAATTCTATGTTAAGCTTCCTTCGAATTTTGAAAGGAAGTGTGCTTCAATGAAACGCAAAACATGGATCATTTTCGTTTTTCTTCTTCTTGTTGGAATATTGGCAGGCTTTACTGCTCAAAGCGAAAAAGCAGCAGAGCCTGAGACAAGTGCGGAGCCGGAGACGCTGAGCTTCAGTGCAGCGGACCTGACAGGGGAGCCGACCTTTGTGGATTGGATCCAGGATGGCATTGCCATGCAGCTCATTGCCCGCAAGGATGATGCCGGTGAGGTGCGTCTGGCCTTTAACACCTGTCAGTCCTGCGGCGGCTCACCCTATGCCTGGTTTGAATATCTGGGCAACAACACCCTGCAGTGCCAGAACTGCGGACTGACCTTCCCGCTGGATACGGTGGGCATCACCAGGGCGGCGGGCTGCAATCCCGGGACCATCACAGAGTTTACCGTGGATGGCGATACCGTTACCGTCCCGCAGAGTGTGCTGGCTGAAAACGCACAGAAGTTTGTCAACTGGAAGAAGGTCAGTAAATGAATGTGCAGGAAAAGACATGGCATATCGCGGGGATGCATTGTCCTCACTGCGATACGGCCATCCTGCGTGCAGTTGGCAAACTGGACGGCCTCTCGTCGCCTAAGGCGGACTACCGCACAGGCACACTGAGAGCACAATGGGATGAACGCCTGCTGCCGGAGAAAAAGCTGGCAGAGTGCATCGCCAGGGCGGGATATGAGCTGAAAAGGGATACGGGAAGCCCCCTGCAGCGTGCAGGAATCCTGCTGGGAATATCGGCGATTCTCATCGCTCTTTATCTGCTCTTTGCACTGAGTCCCCTGGAGGGGGTATTCAGTGCTTTTCCCACGGCACGTACGGGGATGAGCCTGGGTGCGCTGTTCGTGGTGGGATTGCTGACCTCTTTTCACTGCGTGGCCATGTGCGGGGGCATCAACCTGGCGCAAAGCGCCGCATCGGCACAATCCGGTGGAAAGATCAGCGTGTCCAATCTTCAGTATAATGCGGGCCGTCTGATTTCCTATACCGTGGTGGGTGGCATTGTGGGTGCTCTTGGCTCTGTGCTGCGCATCAGCACAGGCGTGCAGGCATTTATTCAGATTGCCGCAGCGGTGTTCATGGTCCTGATGGCCCTGAATCTGCTGGACCTGGGTGTCCTGAGGGGCATCTTGCCAACGATCCCGGTGGGGCTTCATGCAAAGCTGCTTGGGAAAGGGAGGAATTCCTCTCTGTGGATCGGCCTCGTAAATGGCCTCATGCCCTGCGGTCCGCTGCAGGCCATGCAGCTCTACGCGCTCTCCACCGGCAGCCTTTATATGGGCGCATTGTCCATGGCCTGTTTCTGTCTTGGCACGATTCCCCTGATGCTGGGCTTTGGACTGGTGAGCGGCAAGCTCAATAAGCGCTTTGCGAGGCCCATGCGCATCGCCTCCGGTGCGCTGGTGCTGGTCATGGGGATGGCGATGCTGACCCGCGGCTTGTCACTTGCCGGCGTGCAGGTGCATTTGCCTGCAAAGACCTCGGCAGATACGTCGCTCATGATGGAGAGTACTCAGGTGATTCGCTCCGAACTGGAATGGCGGGGATATCCCGACATTACGGTAAAGGCGGGTGTGCCCGTGCGCTGGACCATTCATGCGGATGAAGGCAAAATCACGGGATGCAACAATGAAATGGTCATCCCTGCCCTGAACCTGCGCATTCCTTTGCAGGAAGGGGACAATGTGGTGGAATTTACGGCAGAGACGCCCGGCGTGATTCCCTATACCTGCTGGATGGGGATGCTGCGTGGCTCGATTACTGTGGAAGAATAAGATCAGGAGATCAGAAGATCAATGGAACAATATTTTGTAACGGGCATGAGCTGTGCTGCCTGTCAGGCCCGTGTGGAAAAGGCGGTGAGCAAGGTCCCGGGCGTTAATAGCTGCTCGGTGAGCCTGCTGACCAATTCGATGGGCGTGGAGGGCACGGCCTCTTCTCAGGCGATTATTCAGGCAGTGGAAGCGGCGGGCTATGGCGCGTCGCTCAAAACCGACAGGAAGGCAGCGGAAAGTGCCCTTTCCGCCGATGAAGAGGCACTTGTTGACCGGGAAACTCCGGTCCTCAAAAAGCGGCTGATTGCCTCCGTCCTCCTGCTGATTCCGCTTTTGTATCTGTCGATGGGGCACATGATGTGGGGCTGGCCTCTGCCGGCCTGGTTTGATGGCAATCACGTGGCCATGGGTCTGGTGCAGCTGGTGCTGACCGGGATGATCATGGTGATCAACCAGAAGTTCTTTATCAGCGGGTTTAAGGCGCTGGCCCATCGTGCACCCAACATGGACAGCCTGGTGGCCCTGGGTGCATCGGCGTCCTTCCTGTGGAGCGTTTATGTGCTCTTTGCCATGACACGGGCGGTGGTGGACGGAAACGAAGAAGCGGTCATGACCTACATGATGGATTTCTACTTTGAATCCGCCGCGACCATCCTGACCCTGATTACAGTCGGAAAGATGCTGGAGGCCCGGGCGAAGGGGAAAACCACAGATGCGCTGAAAGGGCTGATGAAGCTGGCGCCAAAGACCGCTGTGCTGGTTCAGGATGGGAAAGAAATCGAGGTGCCCATTGCGCGGGTGAAACAGGGCGACGTCTTTGTGGTGCATCCGGGCGAGAGCATTCCGGTGGACGGCATTGTGCTGGAGGGAACCAGCGCCGTCAATGAAGCGGCTCTGACCGGTGAAAGTGTGCCTGTGGATAAAGAGACGGGCGATTCCGTCTCTGCCGCCACGGTCAATCAGTCCGGATTTTTGAAATGCGAGGCGACGCGGGTGGGCGAGGATACAACCCTCAGCCAGATCATCCGCATGGTCAGCGATGCAGCGGCGACCAAAGCGCCGATTGCCAAGATTGCCGACCGGGTATCCGGCATTTTCGTGCCGGTTGTGATCGGCATTGCGATCCTTACCGCTGTGGTTTGGATGCTGGTGGGAAAGGATACGGGCTATGCACTGGCCCGGGCCATTTCCGTGCTGGTCATTTCCTGTCCCTGCGCATTGGGACTGGCGACTCCGGTCGCGATCATGGTCGGCAACGGCGTGGGCGCGAAAAACGGCATCCTGTTTAAAACCGCTGCTTCGCTCGAGGAAACAGGCCGCGTGAGGATCGTGGCACTTGATAAAACGGGGACCATCACAAAGGGTGAACCTCGTGTGACGGATATTCTGCCGGCGACGGATATGGATGAAAACACGCTCCTGACCCTGGCAGCGACAGCCGAGCAGCACAGCGAACATCCTCTTGCCAAGGCCATCCTTCGCGAGTCGGAGGAAAAGAAGCTTGCTCTCTCGGAGGTCACCGAATTTGAAGCGCTGCCCGGCAGCGGCATCCGTGCCCGACTTGGCAAGGGACATCTCCTTGGCGGCAGCGTGTCGTTCATCCGCTCTCAGATGCCGCTTTCCGAGGAGATGGAAAAGAAGGCTCAGGCACTTTCGGAGCAGGGCAAAACGCCTCTGCTGTTTGCAAGAGACGGTCAGGTGCTTGGGCTGATCGCCGTGGCAGACGTGATGAAGGAGGACAGTCCCGAGGCCATTGCCGCGCTTCGCGGCATGGGCGTACGTGTGGTGATGCTCACCGGTGACAATGAGCGTACGGCCAGGGCAATCGGCGCCCAGGCAGGTGTGGATGAGGTGATTGCCAGCGTCAAGCCGGATGGCAAGGAGCAGGCCATCCGTCAGCTGCAGGAAAGCGGCAAGACGGCCATGGTCGGCGACGGCATCAATGATGCTCCCGCTCTGACCCGAGCGGATATGGGCATTGCTATCGGTGCAGGCACAGACGTCGCCATCGATGCGGCGGATGTGGTGCTGATGAAGAGCCGGTTAGTCGATGTTCCCGCCGCGATCCGACTGAGCCGGGCGACGCTTCGGAACATTCATGAAAATCTCTTCTGGGCCTTTATCTACAATGTGATTGGAATTCCTCTGGCAGCGGGCGTCTTCATCCCCATCTTTGGCTGGACACTGAACCCCATGTTCGGTGCAGCGGCTATGAGCCTCTCCAGCTTCTGTGTGGTCAGCAATGCGCTGCGACTCAATTTTGTCCGCCTGCATGGCAGGGACAAAGAGCCGGCGCATCTGTCTGAGTCGGAGCTGAAAAGCGTCTCTGCTGCGCCTCTTTCCGGAGTCAGGATGCAGCTGAGGATTGAAGGAATGATGTGTGAGCACTGCGAAATGCGGGTGAAAAAGGCGCTCGAGTCCGTTCCCGGCGTGATCAGCGCAAGCGCGGATCACAAGGCAGGCACGGCCATCGTACAGGCAGAGCAGGTCATAGATGAATCCCTGCTGAGGCAAGCCGTCGAGGCCGAGGAGTATCACGTAACCGATATTACAAAATGTGAATGAGGGAAAGATGATGAAACGAATTTGGTGGATTAGCCTGCTGGCTGCCGTTGCACTGGTGATGGTCACTGTCGCTCTCGGCGAAAAAACGCCGGAAGCAGAGAAAAATGTTACGTCCATCAGCGACAGTGAACTGATCGAAATGATGTATGATCCGGAGGAAGCGACGCTCATCGGAGAAACGATTCGGGTCGAGGGGTATTACGGTGTCTTTGACGAGGATACGGAGGACCCCTATTATTATCTGGTCATTGCTGAGCCGGGCTCCTGCTGCGCAGAAACCATAGAGTTTATCCCGGATGCCGGACACAGGAACTTTCCTGAACCGGATACCCTTGTTGCCCTGACGGGCACACTGGTGATGGCACAGGAGGACGGGTATCTGCGCATCCAGGATGCAACGTTGAGCTGGGAGTAAATCATGAACATCCTGATTATTGATGATGAAAAGATGATCCGTGAATCGGTGACGGCCTTCCTTGCACGGCAAAACTATTCCTGCTTCTCCGCGTCAAATGGCGCGGAGGGGCTTTTGCTGTTTGAAAAGGAGAAGATCGATTGCGTCATTCTCGACCTGATGCTGCCGGATCGGAGTGGTGAGGAAATCTGCCGGATCATCCGCGCGCAATCAGAGGTGCCCATCATCATGCTGACGGCCAAAAATCTCGAAAGGGACTTGCTGAACGGCTTTTCTCTGGGAGCGGATGATTACGTGGTGAAGCCGTTCAGTCTCAAGGAACTCTCTGCCCGTGTTGCCGCGGTGCTGCACCGCTGGCAGAAAAACGCACCAGCGAAGCAGCGCATTGGCGAACTTGAAATGGATGAGGAAGCGCATACGCTTCTCAAAAACGGTGTGCCCATCGACCTGACCCAGGCCGAGTGGAACATCCTGTCCACACTGATGAAAAACAGGCAGCGGGTATTCACCAGAGATGAGCTGATCGACGCGGCCTTCGGCATGGCATATGATGGCTTTGACCGGGCGATTGACACCCACATCAAAAATCTGCGCAAGAAAATCGAGGAGGATTCAAGAAATCCCGTGTATATCCTGACGGTCTATGGCCTTGGTTACCGAATGGGAGGCGGAGGCGCATGAAAAAAAGTCTGCGGTTCCAGCTCTCGCTGACAAGTGCACTGCCGGTGCTGCTCACGGTGTGCATCATCAGTCTCTCTGCCCATTTTTTCATCCAGCGACAGTTTGATCAGTACATCATGGAGCAGCAGGCGGCGCATGCCGCATCCCTTGCGGAGTCCGTTTCCTCCCAGTATGATGCGCATCACGACGGCTGGAACCTTGATTATCTCCATGGCTTTGGCATGTATGCGCTCAGTGACGGGTATATCATGGAAGTCCTTGACGCGAAAGGCGCCTCTGTCTGGGATGCGCAAAACCACGATATGACGCTGTGCCATGGCGTCATGGAATCCATCCTGTCCCGGATGCGGCAGCAAAAGCCGGGCACAAATGTCGAGCTGATCAGCAAGTCCTTTGAAATGACCTCGGATATCGGTGAGCCCATTGGCCGTGTCCTTATCCAGTATTACACGCCCAATTACGCAAGCGAAAGCGATTTTGGGTTCCTGCAGGCGCTGGATCAGATACTCATCTATGCGGCCGCTGCCACCCTGATCATCGCGGTTTTCATTGGCATTGAGATGGCAAGGCGTATTGCCCGTCCCATTACCGCTGCGACAAAGGCTGCAAGGGAGATCTCCATCGGGCATTACGATGTGCGCATTCCGGAGCATACCGGGTCCATGGAACTGATCACCCTAACCTCTGCCGTCAACCAGATGGCGGAGGACCTGCAAAGCCAGGAGGAGCGCAAGCGCCGCATGACAACGGATGTGGCGCATGAGCTGCGTACCCCCATTGCCAACATCTCCTCCTATCTGGAGGCTATGGCGGAGGGGGTATGGGAGCCTACCTCGGAGCGGCTGAGCGAATGCCATCTGGAGGCTCAGCGCATTGCGGGCATCGTGGGTCAGCTGGAGACGCTGCACCGCAGCGAGGAAAATGAATCGGGCATTCAAAAATCCGAGGTTCACCTCCGGAAAATCTGTGAATCCGTAGCCTCCTCCTTTGCCCGTTCCCTGGAGGAGCATGGTCAGCATTGCACGAT
Organism: Clostridia bacterium; assembly: GCA_017476605.1. Lineage (GTDB taxonomy): Bacteria > Bacillota > Clostridia > Christensenellales > Aristaeellaceae > Ventricola. The sequence continues at coordinate 17,091 of JAFUZM010000225.1, read as the reverse complement.
CCTGGGTGAGGATTTCAGCCTTGAGACGGATGGGGATAAACTGCGCCAGGTGCTGGGGAACCTCCTGTCCAATGCCATCAAGTATTCCCCGGAGGGGACAAGCATTACAATCTCCCTTGCCCATACAGACCGGAACGCGGAGATCCGCGTCCGGGATCAGGGAATCGGAATCCCGAAAGCAGAGCAGTCACTGATTTTCGAGCGTTTTTACCGCACGGATCTTTCCCGCAGTCGCAAGACCGGCGGGGCCGGCATCGGCCTTGCCATTGTCAAGGCACTGGTCGAGCAGCTGGGCGGGCATATTACCGTGGAGAGTCAGGAAAACAAGGGCAGTGTCTTTACCGTTTCACTGCCGATGCAATCATCAGAAAAGAGTTGAAAAGCCCATGAAATCCGCAGTTTCCTGTGCGGAAATCCATCAGGATATCTTATCGTTTATTCCCTATTCCGAGGAGTCGCTGAGAACCTTTCTTCCCTGGCTCAGGTCCTGTCCATTTCTCTGCAACGATCTTACCACAGGCTCCCTGTTCATGTGGCACGAGGACATGGATGTCGGGTTTTGCCTGTGGCATGATACATTCGTGGTGAGACAGGAGATCAATGATCAGGTGGCGTTCAGCTGGCCATGGGGTGCAGATCCCGTGGGAATGGTGGATTGTCTGCTGACCTATGTTCGGGAGAACAATCTGCCACTGCGCTTTTTCGCTGTTTCAGAGGAGCAGTGGACGGCGATCCAAAATGATCCCCGTCTGCAGCCAGCCCGTGCTGCCTATGATGTCCGCTGGAGCGATTACATCTATGATTTTGAGGAGGTTCTGACCTTTCAGGGCCGAAAATACAGCGGCCAGCGCAATCACATCAACAAATTCCGCAAACGCTATGGAGAGCCTCAGGTTTTGCCGATTCGCTCCGAGGACCGGGAAAAGATCGAAAAACTGTTTTTCGAATACGAAAGGGAGCACCCGGATGCCAATGCGCTTGAAAAGACCGAATTGAGACGGGCACGCCAGCTGCTTTCAAAAGCGGAGGAGCTTAACCTGTTTGTGGCCTATCTGGCGGTCGGAGAGGAAGCAGCAGCGCTGTCCATCGGGGAAATCGCAGGGGATTCCCTGATCATCCATGTGGAAAAGGCACTCCGGCGTTTCGAGGGGGCCTATCCCGTCATGTACCAGGGCTTTGTCCGGTATGTGGCCGGTCAGATCGGCCATCCGCTTCGCTTTGTCAACCGGGAGGATGATTCCGGGGATCCGGGCCTGCGCATGTCCAAGCAGCAGTATCAGCCGCTCTTTCAGGTGCATAAATATCTGGTCCATGTGTTTTCACCTGCCTGCAAGGCATGGGACGCGGTCATTTCGCATGACGGCATCGTGCTCACCGCATTCAGGGAATCGGACAAAGCAGCCTATCTGTGCCTGAATACAGATGTGGAAAACAACCGGATGTGGGGATATGATTACCGGGAGGATGAAAGCATCACCGGCCCCATTGATGAAAATACGTTCTACGACAGCGCACAATACGACATGCAGGCAGGGGATTCCATTAACCTCGCCATTCGCCTGTCCGAGGAGGGCCCCATGATTGGCGAGGTGATCCTCTGGCACTTCACCGTGAATGGCTCCGTGGAGATCGGCTGCCGCCTGTTTCCTGAGTATCACGGAAAGGGGCTGGGGAAAGCCGCCTTTGCTGCAGCTGCTGAATTTGCCCGGGACACTTTGGGGTTGCATCCGAATGCCAGATGCTATATCGACAATCTGGCTTCCTATCGCATGATTCTTGCCTCGGGTATGAATCGGACCAATAAAGATGAGGAATACTTCTATTTCGTATGAAATCAGGTCTTTCAAAGGCTGCGCCCGAGAAAGCATTCCCATTGCCTGAGAAACTTATCTGCGTATCTTCATAACACAAGCGGCAGACGTTCATGCTTGTAGAACGTCTGCCGCTTGTGTTTTAAAAAAGCGTTCCCGCGAAAGGGAACGCACAGTTGCGATGGATTACTCTGCTGCCTGAATGGAGGAGATCACGGCACCCCAGACCAGCTCAGCATTTTCGACAGAAACGGGAACACAGGTAACCTCAAGCGCATAACCGGTGTCGGTCGTAAACGTCACGCTGACGCTGTCCTGCTCGGGGAGCTCATAGCAAACGCAGGGGAAACCGTTTACAACGCCAGACTCAATCTCGGTGGCAGAGGTTTCATTTTTAAGGTATTCGGCATATTCCTCAAGGGACATTCCGTTGATGTCGACATACATAACTGCCACGGCACAGGATTCATCCTCCGGCATGAAATAGCCGATATAGCCGTTCGCAGCGTCCTCTTCAGTCAGTTCCACCGGGCTAAGACCATCGGGAAGCCAGATTTTCACGGCGACATTCTCAAAGGTGTAGAACTGTCCGGTCACATTTCCGGCTTCAAGTACCGGCTGGTATGCATCCCAGGTCAGCTCGACAGGTGCCTCTGCCAGTGCAACAACCGTCATCAGCAGGCACAGCATCATTATAAGACAAACCGGTTTCTTCATAGAGATATACGACCTCTCTTTTTTGATTTTGCTCTCTTAAGAGCTGGCGCCATTATAATCCACTGTGGGCAAGCTGAATACTGTCCTTTGGTACAGGTTGAGAGACATTTTGATGGTTCTCAGATTTCAAAAGAAATCGGATCCGTCATGTCATATCCGCCAAAGACATCATTGAGAACAAAGCAGAACATCATCTCGAGCTTTTCATCCTCCTCATCCGATAGATCCTCAAAGGTGACCCTGAGACCGTCTTCCCAGATGATTTCATCGCCGTCAAACTCCGTATCTGAAAGCTCCTCATCCTCATCATCGAAACTATAGTACATGGTGTACACCGGGACGATGCGATCGCCTTTTTTGAGCTTTGTGGTATTCCGGATGGGCAGTCCGTTATCATCATACCCGGCATTTGTCCCGAGAATCCGCCCTTCTGTCTCACCGGCTTTGATTTCGACGACCAGATAGGTATATTCGCCATTCAGCTTGACCGGTATCAGGCTTCGCCGGCCATATGCATTTGAAATCTGATCATACATCGGGACCAGCTGGTCATCAAGGATGGGCCAGGTGCCGTCAAACAGGCTGTAGATTTCACCAGTATCCCAGTTGATCACGTTGTTCTGCATGAGTCCAAGATCCAGATACCCGAACATTTCCTCATCGCTCAGATCCATCATCAGCATGCCTTCGACATAGTCAAGATACTTTAAATCTTCCTTTGAGATTACCGCGGAGAAGGCATACTCATTCTTGCCTGTCGTCGTTATGGCAGGTGCCGGAGTCGTCGGCGCTGTTTCCTCGTAGGTCTCTGTCGCGCTGTTCCAGTTAAGCGCGCCGGAGCTGCCCGGGAGGTGGGAGGCGAGCTGTGAAAAGAAACCGGTTCCGGTGACGACCTGTGGTGTCGTCTGTGCAAATGTGTGGCTTCCCTCCGTCACCTGGCCTGCGTACATCTTTACAAAGCCGATCCAGTTGGGCATATAGAAGGAGAGGTCCACACCGTCATAGTAGCTCATGAACTCATTTTTCGTATCTTGTGGAATCAGCACGGACAGGCCGCTGCAGGGATTCAGATTGGCAGTCTGTCTGCTGGCAATCACGGTCTTTGAAAGCGCACGTCTTGCGTCGGCAGCCTTGCGTTCATCAAACTTTGCGTATACATCCAGCATGGCGCCCAGGTCCACCATATCCCAGCTGGCGTCCCAGAAGGAACCAAAGGTATACATCTGGCTGCGTCCGCGGCTGACCTCCGCCACATTTCCCTGCTTCAGTTCGCTCTGCAGAATTCCGCCGAAAACCTCCATGGCCTCCTGCAGAGGGTCCATGTCCTTAAGGGAAATGGCGCTCATGGTCAGAACATCATCCGGGTCCTCTTTAAGCCCCGCTTCCATAAAGGAGTCGATGATCCGGTTGCATAGTGTTTCCGTGGTCATTTCCGGATGCCGAGCAAAGGATTCAAGCCATGCGGTATACGCCCATCCGATGTCCGGCTCCGTCTCTTCGCTGGCGATGAAATAGTCGATACTATAATAGGAAAGCATGGCTGCCATTTCATAGGTAGCCATCATGCAGGCGTCGCATCCGAACAGATCAATGTGAAATCCACCCAGATCCTTATCAAGGTCATACAGGACATTGTTGATTTCAAGCAGCGAAAGACCGTCCTGGTCCTCGGTTGTATCATCAAAGCAGAGTCCGGCTTCGGAGCCTGCGCCATGATCCCATAGGACCACTGCTGTCCTCTTGGCAGGATACATGGTGAGTCCGTATTCAAGGAACTCAAGCAGGCTTTCCTCGCTGCCCATGGAGGCCCACTCCCAGTCCGTGATGGATTCAAAGTATCCGTCCCGGAGGGTAATGAGATTGCGTGTATTCCCTTCGATTTCCTCAAAGTCCCATTCGGAGCAGCCGCCGGCCAGGATGACCGTATTCACATGATCGCCGGTTTCCGCGCTCCCCATTTCATAGATATCCTCGCAGGCGGCTTCCTGAAGATCTGAACCGCACAGGTACACCAGGAGCGTGAGATCCGCCTCAGCATATGCGTCAAGAGCCAAAAGCAGCTGTCCCATCAGGAACAGGATGAAAAGCATCCGTTTCACTTGATATCCCCCATTTCCGCGGCACGGTTCAGGGCTTCCGCCCGCGTCGTGACGCCCAGCTTCTTATAGATGATTCCGCAGAAGTATTTGACGGTTCGCTCTGAGATGTTCAGGATTGATGCGATCTTGGCATTCTTGTATCCGGCAATGATCAGGGAATACACCTGATACTCCCGATCCGTAAAGATCGGCCGGTTGGCTGCCTGCTTCATATAGTTGGGATAATGGGCTGCCTGTCTGCGCGTCAGAGAAAGGACGCTCTGCTGCCAGCGGTCATCCGGAAGGTCCATTTCATTCAGCAGATCAATGATGGCAATTCCTTCATCCGCGATGATCCGGACCAGATGGTAGCGCCTGGCCAGTGAGAGTGCCTCCTCCATCCGCTTTTTCCAACTCTCCTGTCCGGTGCGATAGGCACAGATGGCCTCGAGAAGGTTCAGCTGAACTAGCAGATATGGCCGGTCGTAGCTTTCAAAATACTGCCTGAGAAGCGAGGAAAGATAGAGAATTTTCGGCCACTGGGCGGTGATGATATAGAGCCGCAACTTGAGCATCAGGCTGTACCGGTCCATGATGATGAAATCCTTTGCTTCATCCGGTGCCTCGGATTCCATCCAGCTTTTGGCCTCATCAATTTCGCCCTGCAGCAGCTGCAGGCTGTATCGGAACACTTTGAGGTTCTGCTCAAGCCTTGCCGGATAGCTTTCCGGCAGAGAATAGAATGCACTGTCAAGCAGATGAAGCGCGTTTCCCGCATTGCCACGGGCAGCTTCGATTCGGCACTGGATTCCAACGGCGGCATAGCGGATTTCCACATTGCTTGTCACGCGCTGGATGCCTTCCCGGATCTTTGCCATGGCAAGGGTGTAATCGCCGTCGAGATTGGATTCCAGTTCTCCCTCAGCGATGGCAATGTCTGCCACCCCGCTTCCGCCGGGGCCCAACGCCAGCTCAATGGGCATTTTAAACAGACGATAGATATTCCATCCGTGCGGCACCCATCTGCAGAAATCAAGGCCGCCGTTCATCAGGCTGACGCTGTTTCCGGAAACATTGAATCCGTTGCGCCAGACGGCGGAGCCAAGGAGCTTCGGGCTTTTCGTCACGGCCAAAAGCCGTTTGAGCGTATGTCTGCTGCCCCGCTGCGAGAGGCACAGGTCAAGGTATGCCTTTGCCTCAATGGCGGTCTGCCGTCTTGCATCCCGGGCAGGTGTCTGGTGGATGAACTGATCCAGCGCCTGGTACCATCGCTCGCTTTCCTCTGCATGCCCCTGAAGACACTCGATTTCACTTTTTCCCTTCATCAGCTCAGGATATGCGAGGATTGTCTCCTCAGAGAGCAGGGCATATCCTTCCCGCAGGTTGACATAATCTCCATCCGCAGGTCGGTTGAACGTATCACGAATCAGCAGTTCCCGGATTTTTTCCGCATCTCCCAGCTGCTTGTAGTAGGAGATGGCCATGGGAATCTGGTTTTGAAGTTCATAAAACAGAGCGGCTCGCTTGTACTGGCCATTGATGTAATCCTGTGAGTATATGTTCCGCATCTCGTCAAACAGCGCTTCTCTGACGATCGGAATAAAGTAGTATTCCTGTTCCTTTCCGCGCATCAGCAGATAGGATTCCTCTGCAATGCTTTTCATGAGACGGGGAGCGTCAAACCTTCCCGTCACCATCCGTGCCATCTCCTCGGAAAAGCATTCGAAAGGAGAAAGGTTATACAGCAGCTGCCGCTTCTGCTCAGAAAAAACGGATACCACATCGCTGATCAGGATCCGCCGGATGTCCGAGCGAGTTTCCTCAAGAAGCGTGCGGATAGAGGCGCCCGGATGGTTTTGCATCTGCTGAGCCAGCATATGCAGGCTGAATACCCAGCCCCATAGGCGCTCCCGGATCAGATGCACATCCGTGGGGAAAAGATCAAGACCGTATTCAAGGAAGAGCTGGATGATTTCCTCCTCGGAAAACATCATGAATTCCCTGCCCAGCATGGCGATTGCACCGCTGGCGCACAGGCTGCGGAGCTCTGTGGGCAACTGGGCGCGCCCGGACAATACGGCATGCTGCTGGTCCTTAAGTCCGGCCATCAGCATCCTCAGTTCCTCTGCATCGGCCGAAGAGAGATGATCGATGCTGTCGATCACGATCAGGGAAGGAGACGTTTCCGAGACATTCATGCAAAGCGCTTTCCAGTCATCCTGTCCGGAGTGAAACCGGAGGATCTTCCCACTCCATGTTTCGCATAGCTGATCCATGAGGACGGTCTTTCCGCTGTAGAAAAAGCTTGAAATATAGACGACCTTTCTCTTTTTCAGCAGGGCCGTCACCTCCCGCAGCTTTTCTGTTCTCCGAATAATGGGTAACTGTATCATTTTGTCCTCGCTTGTTTCAGTTTCGGTATTGTTCCTGTCAACGTCAAAATGCAGAAGTCCCTGCTCAGGAAAGTGTCGCAGTGCTTCCTGTGCCCGAAAATGTTGCCTTTTTCTTTCCGGCTAAGAAGCCTCTCCGCCTTTGAATCATTCTACCATAGAAATAAGACAGTGGGAACTGTACGAAAGTGCAGGATTATCGAATCGCGCTAAAGCGTCTGCTGCCGCTTCTATGCTGTGCTCCACACGTATTCAACGGGTGCTCTCTTCAAAATGACGAAAAAAGATAGATCGGTTACATTTATTCGTCAGAAAAAATGTATTTAAAATACATTTTTTCGCCGATACTTCTTGTGTGACGGAATTACCCCTGTTATAATTCACCTTGAGGAGTCATGCCGGTGTAAGGGACTTGCTAAAACAGCCTGGGTATCGGCAATAAATGTACCTGCAGAGAAGCTGGTTATATGTGTGGCAATGATAGTATCTCAGACGAGCAGTGACCAAACTGTAACAGCAAAGTCCAGGATGCGTAATGCTTATCAGAGTAGAAGGGAGTGTGGCAAATGGAACGACTCTTAATGAAGGAATTACTGCGCTGGAAAGACGATGCATATCGCAAACCACTGATTTTATGGGGAGCGCGTCAGGTGGGAAAGACGTGGCTCATGAAAACATTTGGAAAGCGGTATTATTCTCATACCGTCTATATTTCCTTCTACAACAATAAGAGAATCGCTGCAGTTTTTGAACAGGACTATTCTGTTGCTCGTATTATTGAAGCACTGGAAATTGAACTGCATGTATCTATTGAAGCCGGAAGCACGCTTCTGATCTTTGATGAGGTCCAGCATGCACCGAAGGTCGTGGAGGCACTTAAATACTTTGAGGAGGAAGGACCGGAATATCACGTGATTGCAGCGGGATCGTTATTGGGAGTTGCAATTCATGAGGGAGTGTCGTTTCCTGTCGGCAAAGTGGATGAACTGTGGCTTCATCCACTCACCTTTGAGGAATTTCTAATGGCAAGATCAGAGGATCGTCTGGCAGCCTTTTTATACGACTGGCGAAATCCGGAGATCAACAGCTTCCGTGAGAGATACATTGAACTGCTGCGGGACTATATGATCATTGGCGGAATGCCTGAGGTGGTGGACCGTTTTTCCCGCGATCATGATTATCTCAATGCCAGGGAGGTACAGCTTAGTATTCTCAATCAGTATGAAGGTGATTTTGGAAAGCATTTGACTCCGTCATTTTTGCCAAGACTTCGTATGGTTTGGAACTCGATTCCGCTTCAGCTGGCGAAAGAGAACAAAAAATTCTTCTTCGGACAAGTCAAGCAGGGCGCGCGAATGAAGGATTTTGAGATTGCGCTGCAATGGCTGAGAGACGCAGGCCTTACGCATTTTGTGCATAAGGTGGAAAAACCGGCCATGCCCCTTAAAAGCTATCTTGATTTTTCTGCCTTTAAAGTCTTCCTCATTGATGTCGGATTGCTTGGAGCGCTCAGTGAGCTGGATATTGACAGTGTATTGCTGGGAAACGATATCTTTGTTGAGTTTAAAGGTGCTCTTACAGAACAATATGTTTTGCAGCAGCTGATAGCGACAACGTCTTACACACCTTACTATTATTCAGGAGAAAAATCCACCTATGAAACGGATTTTTTGATTCAAAAAGGGCGGGACATTCTTCCGATTGAGGTCAAGGCGGAAGAAAACCTGAAATCCAAAAGCGCGCGCTTTTATTATGAAAAATTCCATCCCGCCTATGTCATCCGTACCTCTATGGCAGGGGCAGTAGATCAGGGATGGATTCGAAACATTCCATTGTGGGCGATTCAGAGCATATGATGCAGCACAATTGTCATCGAATTGCCGGAGTCCAGGGGATAAAAGATAGCGACGGCACCTTCCGCTTTACATGGTGGAAGGCGCCGCCACTTCTATTTCGTTAATATGTTCAATCCGACAGGAACATGGTTTTTGAATTATGCCTTGCACAAAAGCATGGCCGTTTCAAACTCTTTCGCCGGCAGTGGGCGAGAGAAGTAGAAGCCCTGTACCAGTTCGCAGCCCATCTCTTTGAGAAGCTTCAGCTGTGCCTCAGTTTCCACGCCCTCGGCAATGACGGGAATTTTCAGTTTCCTGGCGATACCGAGGATCAGCTCTACCAGTTGGATATCCTTTGGGTTGTGCTCGATGTTGCCGACAAACATGCGATCCATCTTCAATATGTCGATCGGCATGGTGGACAGCATATTGAGCGAGGAATAGCCGGAACCAAAGTCGTCCATTTCGATTTCGAAGCCCTTTTTCCTGAGGCGCTCGATGACATCGACTACCAGATAGGGGTTTTCGGTGCAGGCCGATTCCGTTACCTCCAGCTTGAGATCGCTGTGAGCAAGGCCATTCGATTCGATCAGCATTTCGAGCGTGTTTTCAAGCTCAGGGTCAAAGACGTCCAGGCGGGACAGGTTGACGGAGATCGGGATGGTGATGCCGTATTGCTCCTTCCAGGTCGCAATTTGCCGGGCTGCCTCAGCCCAGACATATTTGTCTACCAGATGGATCTGACCGTTTCGTTCAAAGAGGGGGACAAAGTCGCCAGGCGGGATCAGGCCAAGTTCGGGATGCCGCCAGCGCACCAGCGCCTCAGCGCTTTTGAGTGTCGGGGGATCCATCTGGATGTTGTACTTGGGCTGATAGTGAATCTCAAATTCACGGTTTTCAATTGCCCGGTGCAGATCGGCTTCAAGGCGGTGTTCATAGATTTCGCGTTCGCGCGCCTTGTCGTCAAAGATAACCAGATGATCCTTGAAATAGCCGCGCGCGAGGTTGCAGGCGATCAGGGCTTCCTCCATCAGCTGCTGAGGGGGCGTATCCTTCTGCCAGGGCATCACGCCCATGCGCAGATGAACAGGGGCATTCAGGGCCAGCGTGTTCAGCTTACCCTGCAGACGATTGTACAGCACACGATAGTCCTTTACGTGAGCACAGTACATGGAGAAATGGTCCGCTTCTGAATGACAGGCAATGCCTTCGTTTTCCTTCAGATAGTCGTGGATTTCATCGCCCAGTGCCTTTATGACCCGGTCACCAAAGCCCCGTCCGTTGATTGCGTTGACGGCATGGAATTTCTCAATGTTCAATACGATGGCGTCCATCGGCTTATCCGGACGCTCAGCGTACATTCGTTCCATGTATTCATGGAAATAGTTGCTGTGATAGAGCCCGGTCATTGTATCAATTTCTGTGGCGGAGATCAGCGTCTGACCTGCTTTGGCCTGTTTGTCCGCCCAGATATTCCGTAAAACCAGGAACAGAACCAGAAAAGCGATGGCAGCAAGAATGCCGGTCACAAGGGCAATGTGCCGCCAGATCCAGACCCCGATGCTGTTCTTTGCATCCTCTGTGAAATAGAAAGAGAGGGCGGAATTGACGCTGGCCGCCGGAACCAGATTGGTGACCCGGCTCAGGATGGAGTAAAGGAGCGTATTTGAGCGTGCCACAGCGAAAGAGTAATCCATCTCCACGCCGGTGGACAATGTGATCAGATTGTATTTTTGACACAGGGAGGAGATGTTGTTGTAGCGGAAACTGCTGATCAGCAGTGTGTCCACCTTCCCGTCCGCAATGGCCTTCAGTCCCTCCTTTGTATCCTTAAAATAGACCGAACGCCAATTCGGGAAATGATCCAGGAGGAACATGTCGTAATTGGTATTGCCGGCATTGACAGCGACCGTTACCCGGTCCTTCTGGGCAAAGGTATTCTGGTCGGCCGCCCGGATGACTGCAGACATATCTGTGCGCATCAATGGCGGAGTCATATAAAATCCCTGAGTTTCACCGTCGTAATCGGTAAGGTTTGCGGGAAAGGCACAGTCTACCTCGCCGCTTTTCACCGCCTTTAACGCATCTGCTGCGGTGGGGTAAGAGATGGCTTCAAAGTTAATATGCGCATTTTCGAGACAATTCGAGGCAATCTGCAGGTAATCCTTGAGTGCGCCGGTGAGCTCTCCCGTTTTAGGGTCTTTGGCGCAGAAAGCCAGATAGTTGTCCTGATATCCCACCCGGATTGTGCCATGGCCGGACAACCAGTCCTTTTCCTCTGCTGTGAGGTAGTCATTGATTCCTGCGGGCTTGATGTACTTGGCATTCAGCGTCTGGTTGTAATATTTGTTCTCCTCATCAATCCGTTTCATGGCGATATCAAGCTCTGCCAGAAGCTCAGGCTGGCTGCGGCTGATCGCAAAATAGAAATCGGAGGAGCCGATTTCGCAGATGGGGATAGCGATACCGGCATCCAGGTAGGCATCAAGAGCGATGTACATGTCGAGGACGCCCCGGTTCAGCATGTCAATGCTTTCTGGGACGGATTCCGTCATTTCGATCAGGTTGGCATCAATCCCATGCAATGTCGCCCATTCACGGAAGAAATCGGCCTGGACGCTTCCCTTGTTCACGCCAATCGTCTTCCCGTTGAACGTGCTGTAGTCACCTGCCGTGATTTCTGTGTTTCCGGCGGCGACAAAGAGATAGTATTCCTCTGAGCCCATGGGAAGCGTGGAGAACAGCATCTGCTCAGAGCGTTCCTCAGTATAGGAGACATCGCTCAGCAGGTCGATCCTGCCGTCGATCAGCATCTGCAAGAGCTCCGGCCAGCTCCCTTCCACGTATTCGTAGGTCCAGCCGGTATATGCAGAGATTTTCTGCTGGTATTCGTAGGCATAGCCGGAGCGGCGTCCCATCTCATCCGTGAGATTAAATGGGGATTCATACCAGCCGACACGGACCACTTTTCCCGAGCCCTGTGCAAGAGCACCGGCCAGCGACAGCAGTGTGAGGCAGAATGCCAGGCACAGCAATGGTACTACAAGTCTATGTCCGCGATTTCGCTTATTCTGTTTCATAACCCCAACCCCTTTCAGTGCCTTGTCGGCTTTCGGTTTCAGGTTACCGACCCTTTTTGCGGTTGCGCTTGTTCTCGTACATGAGTTCGTCTGCGTGACGTGCCACATCGTTGACGGTGCGATCGCTCTGAGGATCGTACACCGCAATGCCCATCGACATGTGAACCTGTTCCCACTTGTTCTGGGTTGATGCCGTGATCTCTGCTTTTGCCTTTTCCAGCTGCCGAACCAGAGCTTCCCGGTTCTGGTAATCCTCATTTCGAAGGATGACGGAAAACTCATCTCCGCCGATTCTGAACACGGGGCTGTGCTGGAAGACCTGACAGATGACGCGGCTGGCGGCCTTAAGGTATTCATCTCCCTTGTCGTGTCCGTACTGATCGTTAATCTTCTTGAGATCATCACAGTCAAACACACCAATGGCAAACTTTATTTTTCCATTGAGACTGCTCATCTGGCTCTGAATTTCCTCAATGGCCGCTGAGAAGGCTCCCTTGTTTTTCACGTGAGTCAGTGAATCAATATAGGCCTGCCGGTTCAAATCACTGATGTGATCTCTCATGTGATCGGACAGGTGTTTAAATGTCTTTGTGAGACGGCCTACCTCGTCGTCCTCATCGTATTCCAGCTGGTAATCGTAGTTGCCCTGATCGGCCTGTTCAGCTGCTTCGGTCAGCTGCACAAGAGGCTTGGTGATGCGCTGGGTGTAATACAGTGTAAAGAGACATGAGACCACCAGAATGGCCGCTGCGACAATCAGAATATCCGCAATCAGCTTTTGCCAGTCCCCCTCGGTTTCGGATACCGGTACTGTGACATTGAGACGCATTCCGTTGCTGAGCGGCAGCCATGCTGCCTGCTTTTCTATTCCGTGGAAGGTGTACCGGATGAACGTTTTTTCACCGTAAATTCCCTCAGGGATGCCTGACTTGCTTTCCTCGGTCAGCTGCGTGACATCTATCCGCGGATGATAGAACAGATTTCCATCGTTGTCGTTTAGGAAGGCGTACCCATTGCTGTAGAGGCGAATGCTGTCCACCTGTTCAGCCATGGTGGTATAGTCGATCTCAAAACCCACGACTCCGACAAATGTGCCCCGCCAATAGATGGGGACGTTGTAAGATATGACACGCATATCAAGATTCTCGGTGATATAAGGTGGCAGCCAGACTGGCTCGCCCATATGCTTGGGCACAGTGAACCACACCAGCTTTGAGGTATCCTCGGTATCGTAGAGGGTGATATCGGTCACCTCATGCTCTACAAAGCCAAGCCCACGGGTATCGGTAAACCAAAAGCCCTTGACACTTTTCGAAATCTCCGGATCAACGCGGTAATAATACGTCAGCACACCGTTGGTTTTTGAGGCGATTTCATCAAAGTATTTGTTCACTCTGTCCATGTGGGCGCTCAGCTGTTCATCTGTGAGCCCATCCAGATCTGCCTGTACGTAAGAGGCAACGCGTCCAACCGACTTTTGTACGCTGTTGAAGTAGTAGTCAAGGTTCCGCTCCCCTGTCTCGCAGAGCAGCAGAAGCAGCTGATCGGATTTGTGGTGCTCGGTATTTCGAATAAAGACTACACTGACGATGGAAATCGCCGCTACGGCGAGTACCAGCACGCCTATGGTCATCAGGGTAATTCTTGTTTTCAACGATCGCATCGTTGTTTCACCTCATAGTATCTGTTGTTCTATGCATTGGGACGGTTCATCTGTCCCTCCAGCGATTTTGACAGAATATTGGCTTCAAACTCATCCGGGTGAAGTGGCTTGGAGAAATAGTAGCCCTGAACCAGAGAACAGCCGAGATCCTTCAGCAACTGGATCTGTGCCTCCGTCTCGACGCCCTCGGCGATGACCGGAATGTTCAGGTTATTCGCGATGCCAAGGATCAGTGCCACCAGTTGGATGTCCTTTTTGTCGTTTTCGATATTCTGGACAAAGGTCTTGTCCATCTTAAGCACGTCGACCGGCATGGCAGAGAGCATGTTCAGCGAGGAGTATCCGGTGCCAAAATCATCCATTTCTACAGTGAAGCCCTTCGTGCGAAGGCGCTCAACAACGGAAATCACCTGAGCCGAGTTTTCAGTATAAGCGGTTTCCGTGACCTCCAGCTTAAAGGCATCGTGATTAAGATTGTTTTCCCGCAGGATGCCATCCAGGGTGTCCATCAGGCCCGGATCAAATACATCTGCCCGGGAGAGATTGACGGAGACCGGAATTGTGACACCGAACTGTGCACGCCAGCGGGCAATCTGCCTGGCCGCCTGGGACCAGACGTATTTGTCCACCTCGCAGATCTTGCCATTGCGTTCAAATAACGGAATGAAGTCATCCGGGGGAATCATGCCCAGCTCCGGATGCTGCCAGCGGATGAGCGCTTCTGCACTCGCAAGTCTGGGCGGCTCGACTTTGATATCGTACTTGGGCTGGTAATAGACCTCAAACTCATAATTGTCAAGCGCATGGCGCAGATCGTTTAAAAGACGCTGATCCATCAGCTCGCGCTCACGTACCTTTTCATCAAAGACGATCAGGTGTTCCTTATAGTGTCCCCTGGCCATGCTGCATGCCGTGCGCGCCATGTCGAACTGCTGTACCGGCTCCAGCTTTGCCTGGGAGGGCATCACGCCCATACGGATGCGAATGCTGGCATTCGGGGCCAGACTGCCAAGCTTGTTCTGCAGACGGTCAAACACGCTCTGGTAGTCCTCCACATGCCGACAGTAGATGTCAAAGCGGTCCGCACCAAAGCGGCCGGCGATTCCACCGTTCTCGTTTGCGATGGCCAGAACTTCAGTTCCCAGGATGCGCAGAATACGGTCACCGAATTCTCGTCCGTTCAGCGCATTGATCCTGTGGAACTGCTCGATGTTCATGACGAAAGCATCTTTCTGAATATCCGGATGCTCCCGATACATGCGGTTGGCATACTGGAAAAAGTAATCGCGGTTATACAGGCCGGTCAGCTTGTCAATTTCCGTCGCTGCGATCAGCTGCTTTGCCCTGCGCTCTGCCCGCACGCTGCGCAGCATGAGGAGGACAATTACCGCCATGACAGCCGCAACGATTGCAATGACAAGCGGCAGATTGTCCATGATGAAATCAGAGAAGGTGCGCTGGGCATCTTTGACAATATAGCGGGACATTGCGGCATTGACTGTGGAGTTTGGGACCATGCCGATGACCTTGACAAGGATGGAATACAGGTCATTCTGCCCGTCATTGATCGCAAAGCAGTAATCCATGCCCACGCCGATGGCGAATGTGGCAAGACCGTATTTCTCGCAAAGTCTTGATATGTTGTTATAACGGTAACTGCTGATAAGAACGCAATCTGCCACGCCTTCGGAGACAGCTTTTAAACACTCTGCTGTATCTGAATAATGTACTGCCCGCCAGCCGGGGAAGTTGTCCTGGAGGAAGGCAGTATAATTCGGGTTACCCTCATTAACGGCAACGATGACATGCTCTTTAAATCCAAAGATGCTTTCATCCGCCTCGCGGACCACAGCATACATATCCGTTCGCATCAATGACGGCGTCATGGTGATATTCATCACTTCGCCATCATAGCTTGAAAGATTGGCGGGGAAGACACAGTCAATCTCTCCACGGCTCATTGCCTCCAGGGCCGCTGCTGCGGTAGGGTAGGCCGTCGCTTTAAAATCAATATGTGCATTGGCCATGATGTCAGAGGCATAGCTGAGATAGTCCTTGAGCGTTCCGGTCAGCTCGCCGGTTTCAGGGTCCTTTGCACAGAAAGCCAGATAATTATCCTGATAGCCCACACGGATTGCCCCGTGCTGGGAGAGCCAGGACCGCTCAGCCGTTGTCAGGAAGGCATTTGTCCCGTAGCTCTGCATATGCTGTTCGAACATCCGCTGGTTATAATACGGGTTTTCATCCTGAATCTGGCTCATGGCGGTATTGAGCTCTTGCAGCAGGTCCGGACGATCCTTGTTGATGGCAAAATAGAAATCGGAGGAGCCGATCTTGACGACCGGTTTGAGACGCGCGGGATCACCGTAGGCATTCAGAGTAACATAGGCATCCAGCTCGCCGGCCTCAAGCAGAGCGACTGACTCAATATCCGTGCAGGTCAGCTCCACCAGTTCGGCTTCCACCTCATGTCTCTCCGCCCACTTCAGGTAGAGATCCCGCTGAAGGCTGTTTTTGTTCACGCCGATTCGCTTGCCGTTCAGAGTGGAGTAGTCCTCGGGGGTAATGTCCGAATTGCTTGATGCAATAAAGATGCAGTATTCCTCGGTTCCCATGGAATACTCGGAAAACAGCATACGCTGAGCGCGCTCATCGGTATAGGAAACGTCGCTGAGCAGGTCGATCTTGCCGTTTTCCAGCATCTGCAGCAAATCGGACCAGCTGCCATTCACATAGGTATAGTCCCACCCGGTATAGGCGGCGACCTTTCGCTGGTATTCATACGCATAGCCGGAACGACGCCCATTGCTGTCTGTGGAGTTGAAGGGCGATTCAAACCAGCCGACGCGGACGACCGTGTTCTCTGCACCATTTTCCGCACAAGCCGAAATGAGGATAAAGGATGCGATCATCATCAGGATCATTAGGGGTACGAAAGACCGGTTTTTTCTAATCAAGTGATCCAGCCCCTTTCATGTGCTCCGCATATCATACTGTTTCGCAAATGCATGAACAGCGCGCTGTTTACAATAGGACAATGCGGGAGCCAATGGATATTTGGTGGTGATGGTACTATGCAAATCCGACAAAGCGGCATTGCTTATAATGGGCAGGCAGACGTTAACTGCACGTGTGAATATGATCCTGGCAGAAACAGATGCAGCTGCATCCGTGGATCGAGTATAGATCATTGTGTCGACGGGAGAAACCTGGGAATGCTATGCATATTAATACACAGCTGGTCCGGAGCGCTGTTTGTTACCGCGTTATTAATGCATTTAAGCGATGAATAGAATACGCAAAACATTATGATATCATGAAGAACTGCTAATTTTTTGAACCGTTTTGCGCAGATTATTTGAATCTACAATTTAACTGAAAAGTTAACGGAAATGGGAATAAAAACTCAAATATTCGGTTTTTATAACTTTTTTGTTGGTTAATCCTTTCGAAAACCTATGATTTACGGCGATAAACGTTCAAATAGTAACAACGTTCTTTATGACTGCCCAGAATC
>JAFUZM010000224.1 GCA_017476605.1 Clostridia bacterium | reverse complement strand
GGGATGACGGTCACGGTGGATGCGGATCATGGATTCCTTTACAACGGTGTAAAGGGGATGTGAACATGTACTATTACGGTGATCCAACCTATATTTTAATTATTATTGGCTTTGTGATTGCACTGGCAGCACAGGCAATGGTGAAAAGCGCATTCCGAAAATGGTCGGATGTGCCATCCTCGACCGGTATGACAGGGCGGGACATCGCCAGACAGATTCTGGATGCCAATGGCTTAAGCGATATTCCGATTCAGCACATTGCCGGCGACATGACAGACAGCTATGATCCTGAAAATAATGTGCTCAATCTGTCGGATACGGTGTATAATGTCTCAAGCGTCGCGGCGCTTGGCGTTGCGGCACATGAGTGCGGACATGCGATTCAGGATGCAAAGGATTACCTTCCATTACGGTTTCGCTCGAACCTTGTTCCGTTTGCCAATATCGGTTCTGAGGCTGCGTTTCCACTTCTGCTCCTTGGCCTCTTCCTCTCCTTTGAACCGCTGCAGCAAATCGGCATCTATCTGTTCCTTTTTTCTGTTCTGTTTTATCTGGTGACACTGCCGGTGGAGTTTAATGCGTCCGGACGGGCGATTGAAATTCTCAAAAGCGAGTTGCCCGATGAAGAGATGCAGGGGGTACGCAGTGTGCTCTTTGCCGCTGCTATGACGTATGTTGCCTCTGCATTACAGGCGATACTACAGATGGTTCGGCTGATTCTCCTTTCCCGCTCGGACAGGAGAAGGGATTAGGTATGACATTTTCACAATCCACCAAACGGGAACTGTGCCGGATTGAGCCGGAGAGTGTCTGCTGCTATCTGGCAGAGCTCAGTGGCATCATCTGTGCAGCAGGCTCCGTGATCTTTCGTGGCCGGGGCGAAAAGCGGCTGTCCATTGAGACGGAAAACAATGCGCTTGCCCAGCGCTGCATCCGCCTGCTCAAAGAGGTATTTGATGTATCGCCGGCACTGGCGACACTCAGGCACGCCCGACTTGGCGGAAAGAATACCTATCGCCTGACCCTTGACGGGGAGGAGGCGGAGTTCATCCTGAACGGCTGCGGAATTGATATGTCAAGGCGTAGCGTTCCAAGAGACGTTACGGCGCGGAAATGCTGCCGGAAGTCTTTCCTCAGGGGCGTCTTTCTGGCCAGCGGATCCATTACGGATCCGGACAAGGAATATCATCTCGAGATGGTGCTCAATGATGAGGGCTTTGCCGAAGCGCTGCTCAGGTTCATGAACAAGTTTGAACTGAGCGTCCATAAGACGGAGCGGCGTGGCTTAGTGCTCATTTACCTGAAGGGCAAGGAGTCCATCACGGACATGCTGAGCATCATGGGTGCCCAGCGTGCACGCTTTTCCATGGATGAGTCCATCATTAAGAAGGAGCTGCGCAATCAGGCAAACCGCGCGGTAAACTGCGACAGTGCCAACGTGCAGCGGACACTCAATGCCTCTGAAAAGCAGCGGGAGGCCATCCAGCGGTTTATGGATGAGCATGGAAAAGAGGCCTTACCGCCGGAGCTGCAGGAGGCGGCAGCTCTGAGGCTTCAGTACCCCGAGCTTTCTCTTGAGGAGCTGGGGGAACTCTGCGATCCCAAAATCGGGAAGAGCGGGATGTACCATCGCCTCAAGCGAATTGAAAAACTGATGCAGCCCGGCTGATGCCACAGGACTGCAGGGAGGCATATATGGAACTGACAGTCAAAGCCATGGTCACGCGGCCGATTCTCTCAAAAGAGGCCGCACAGATTGCACAGCAGATGAGCGCCTTCCGGTCACGGGTTCAGATCAGGCGCAGGGACCTGACTGTGAATGCAAAGTCCCTGATCGGCCTCATCTCTCTTGAGCTTGCTGAGGGACAGGCAGTGACCATCATTGCCGAGGGCGAGGATGAGCAGCAGGCTGTCTGCACACTCTCAAAGCTTCTCGGCGCATAAACAGCGACAACTATTTCCAATAAGGAGTTAAGAAAATGGGGAAAAAGAACCAACAGGAATTTGTTCAACATATTACAGCGAGAAATGAGGATTTCTCCCAGTGGTATACGGATGTCGTCAAGCTGGCGGACCTTATGGACTATACGCCGGTCCGGGGCTGCATGGCGATCAAGCCCTATGGCTATGCCATCTGGGAGCTCATCCAGAAACAGATGGACGATAAATTCAAGCGGACCGGCCACAAGAATGTCTCCATGCCCATGCTGATTCCGGAGAGCCTGCTGCTCAAGGAAGCGGATCATGTGGAGGGGTTTGCCCCCGAGGTTGCCTGGGTGACCCAGGGAGGTACCGAGCCCCTGACGGAGCGACTTGCGATTCGCCCGACCAGTGAGACCATCTTCTGTACCATGTATGCCCGCTGGGTCCAGAGCTGGCGTGATCTGCCGCTTCTCTACAATCAGTGGTGTTCGGTCATGCGCTGGGAAAAGACCACGCGCCCGTTCCTGAGGACCTCTGAGTTTCTCTGGCAGGAAGGCCATACCATTCATGCCACTGAGGAGGAGGCCCAGACGGAGACCATGCGGATGCTGGAGGTCTACCACGACTTCTGTGAGCAGGTGCTGGCGATTCCGGTCTACTGCGGACAGAAGAGCGAGAAGGAAAAGTTTGCCGGCGCCCGTGCCACCTATTCCGTCGAGGCCATGATGCAGGACGGCAAGGCGTTGCAGAGCGGCACCAGCCACAATTTCGGCACGAACTTTACGGAGCCTTTTGAGGTCAAGTTCCTCGATAAGGACGGCGTCCAGAAATACGCCTATGAGACCAGCTGGGGCACAAGTACCCGCCTCATCGGTGCCATCATCATGACCCATGGTGATGAGCGCGGACTCAAGCTGCCGCCAAAGATTGCTCCGGTCCAGGTCGTGGTCGTGCCGGTGGCGGCCCATAAGGAGGGCGTCCTTGAGGGTGCCAGCGCTGTTGCAGATCGCCTCAGGGCGCTGGGCCTGCGCGTTGAATTTGATGACCGTGACAATGTGACCCCGGGCTGGAAGTTCAATGAGTGGGAGCTCAAGGGTGTTCCCGTTCGCCTTGAGATCGGACCGCGGGATCTGGCGGAGAATAAGGCCGTTTGTGTCCGTCGCGATACATTTGAAAAGAATCCGGTTTCTCTTGCCGACCTTGAGAGCGTGATTCCGGCATTGCTTGATGAAATCCAGAACAATATGTTCGAGATTGCAAGAGCATTCCGGGATGAGCATACGGCAGATGTCTTTACCATGGACGAGCTTGAAAAGCAGGTCAACGGCGGATATGCCCGTGCCATGTGGTGCGGCGAGCAGGCCTGTGAGGATGAGATTAAGGAAAAATTCAGCGCTACGACCCGCTGCATGCCCTTTGATCAGACGCCCATTGGCGATACCTGCGTTTGCTGCGGAAAACCGGCAAAGAAGCTGATCTATTTTGCAAAAGCATATTGATACCCCGAAGCTCTGCTGCCCTCGGCGGCAGAGCTTTTTGGTAGAAAGTGAGGAATAATCATGAGTGTGACGGAAAAACAGGTGGAATATGCGGAACATCGCTCCATCGTCTTTCGAATGAACCGCAAGGAGGCAGCAGGCCTGGCACGATACATCAAGGAGCACAACGGCTCTCCGGAGATCGCGCTGGCGGTGGACGTGGATGCACGTGAGCTGCTTGTTATGGCAAAGAATGCCCAGGAGGAAGATTTCCTCCTCTATACCGGTGAGGAGGATGTCATGGAAATTGAGGTCACCGATATTGAGGAGGAAGAGGTGGTCGAGGAGCCGGAGGAGGAGTAACCCGGCGACTGAGAACACACGCGGGCGACAGCAGCTGACTTGAGGGTGCAACGGCACGGGAGACAGGGATATGGCCAACAAAGTCAAACAAGCACGCTAATGAAAAGACTGGTTAAGGCAGCAGATCTTGACACCTATTTTGAGGGAAATGACAGCCAGCTTGAGACTCTGAATTTCCCCGCATTGCTGAGGACCTACTGTGAGCAGCGAGGAATGCTTCCGGCTCACGTGATTGAACGCACCTACGAGGTGTTTTTGAGACACTTTGCACCAGTTTACAACTGGATGAAGATCAGTTTGGAATTGATGCCATTTAAGGACGCAGGATTTCTGGCGGCCTGTGTGACAAAAGAAGAACGATTATAAGCCGGGTATTGCTGCCGTTTTCAGCGTTTTCAATAAAACCGACTTTGGCACTTTGCATAGGAGAAAAAGGGCGTAGAACCATTAGTATTCAATGGTTCTACGCTCAGATGTTTTGTTATAACAATGTACGCACCTAAACGCACCTAAACGTACAATTTGTGTCGTAGCAAGCACTATTTGTCTGGCCAAATCTTCGCTCTTCAGGGATGGATCGTAGCAGGCAGAAATGCCTGAAGCCCAAAGACTGAAGAGCAATGCAAAGAGGAAGGACCAGATCAATAGGGATCGTGGATGAAACCGCGAATAAAATATCGCCATATCAAACATGAAAGGCGCATTTCGTGGT
>JAFUZM010000223.1 GCA_017476605.1 Clostridia bacterium | reverse complement strand
TGGCTGAGACCATTTGTCGCCATGAGCTGGAAGGTTACAGTCGGAAAGCGGCAAGGGAAAGTCACATTGCACTGGTCGCTGCCGTACAGGACATCCGCGCCAAAGTCGATGAAGATCTCATCCCGGATAAATGCTTCAAGCAGGTTCATCGAGTCTCGCCTCCTGCCTTGCGCACTTCTGAAATACCATGTTCTGAATCGTGTGATTTGGGATCTCATACATGGTCTGTATCTGTTCCAGGCAGATCAGGACATCCGCCATTTCCTCGACCAGATTGTCGTAGGCTTCTGCGTCATCCTGTCCGCCATTCCGTGCCCTGCGCATCTTGCTGATGGCCTGGATCAGTTCCGAAAGTTCTTCACAATGCACCATTGCCTGGGCATCCGCGCCATAGCGGCCAAGCACCCGGTGCTGTGAGGGTATCTCAACCTTCATGTCGCGCCTCCTGCTCTTTCTCCAGCAGCGCGATATACCGGTTCAGGTACCAGACTGCCTTCTGAAGATCCTCGGTTGTTTTCTTCGGATCTTTATGTCCTGCCCTTGCAATGTATTTCACCGCATTGCCGAGATGGTACGGAAGCCCCAGGCCTTCGATCACGTCGATGACTTCAATAGAGCCGTAGGTGTAATGCGCCGGATGATTCACATTGTCGTCCAGCACCGCTTCCAGCCTATCCTCCAGCGTCTGCTTTTTCATAACCACTGAGCTTCCTCCTCTTCCTGTTTCTTTGCCCGGTAATATTTCGTGCGGCATTTTCCGGAACAAAACCGCTTCGTTCTGCCGCGTTGTTTCCGGTCCAGCTTCTCGCCGCAGATGATGCACCGGTCGTTTTGCTCATACCAGATGGGCAGGTTCAGCTTTACGAATTCGCCCGCACCGGCAAGGCCGTGAGTCTTGCAGTACAGCTGCACCTGATTCCGATTGAGCCGCAGCTCCTTTGCGATCCGCTTATAGCCCCAGCCCTGCAGCCGAAGGGAGCGGATCAGCTCTTTCTGCTCTTGTTTCACACACGCTCCTCCCTCCGGCCAGGATTCCTGCGTCATATATGTTTTCCAGTATTTTCCCCGAAAAACCGGCCCTTTCCATCATGTTTCCCTTTGATTTCCGGATATTTCGGGTGCGGTTTTGTGACGAAATTCGGCTAGGCTTCGATACGTTGCCAACATCCTCAAAACCACAGTTTCTCTAAGGAAAACCGGAGTTTTTTGAATCCGGTGGCCTGGTACATTTTCCAGTTCCACCGGCCCGACAGGGGTAGGCCCCTTACAATTTCGCGGATTTTAACACGAGAGGGGGCGGCGGTCTCCGTGGGACTTCACCACAGAGAAGTGACCCACCCCCCAGGGGGCCTCATCAGACAGAGAAAAAGTTTACTTTCTCGCTCCCAAATCACTGTTCAGGCAGCGTAAAAGTAAACTCCGTCATTTCAAAAATGATATTCCGGTGTCTGATCCTCATTCCGTGTCTTGATGGAGTGATGGCTGTGGCAGAGCGCCTGCCAGTTGCTCTCGTCCCAGAAGAGCTTCTTGTTTCCTCTGTGAGGAACGATGTGGTCCACGTCGGTTGCCTTGACGTACTTGCCTTCCTTCATGCACTGCACGCAGAAAGGGTGCGCCTCAAGGTAACGCTTGCGTGCCCTCTGCCATGCCTTGCCATAGCCTCGGCCTGCTGCCGACCGCACCTCCTCTGGGTGCTGTGACTTGTGCAGCTCACAGTACTTCTGTCCGTAGGGAACGAGGGCAGCGCAGCCTGGATGACGGCAGGGTGTGTTAGGTCTTGACGGCATAGCTGCTTCCTCCCTGTTACCTACTGCTTCTGTAACCCCTGTGGACTGGCCGGATCCAAATCGCTCGTATCGTTCTGTACCGTTTGGGTGGATGATTGGTCCGCCAGCCACAGGGGAGGTTTTTAAGTCCCTCTACTAATAGGATTTTTCAGAGGCCAAAATATCAGTAGTCGAAAAAAACTTTTTTATTTTTTTCAGATTCTCATGCTGACCACGTTCAATCAGCTACCGGATCGTTTTACTGTTCCCAGGGAAGGCCCTTCTTCCCGAAGTGTCCATAAGCGCTCACCAGGTTATAGTCCACATCCAGAAGCTCCAGTTTCTGAATAATGCCTCTCGGTGTCAGATCGTAGTTTTCCCGGACGTACTGCTCAATGAAGCGCCGGTCCTGGTGCTCCGTTCCAAAGGTCTCCACATACACACTGACGGGTTCCGCCACGCCAATGGCATAGGCGACCTGGACTTCCGCCTTATCCGCATACCCGGCTCTCACGATATCCACCGCGATCTTCCGTGCCGCGTATGCACCGGAGCGATCTACCTTGCTGGGGTCCTTCCCGCTCATGGCTCCTCCGCCGATGTGTCCAACACCACCGTAGGTATCGCAGGCCAGCTTCCTGCCAGTCACGCCGCAGTCCGCAAAGCTACCACCGATCACGAAACGGCCTGTCGGATTGACCAGTTTCTCAAAGTCTGTATTCAGGCCATTCTCACAGGCAGCCAACACCATGATGCCTTCGATGATATGCCGGAAATCCGCAGGCTCCACATCTGGGCTGTGCTGGACGCTACACAGGAAGGTCGTAATTTTGCCGGTGTCGTAGTCGAAGCTGACCTGGGCTTTTGCATCCGCTCGGAACATCTTACTCGGATGGTTCCTCAGAATCTCCAGGAAGCGGGTTGCTACCACGAAGGGGATCGGCAGAAGCTCCGCCGTCTCATTTGTCGCATATCCGTACATCATACCCTGATCGCCCGCGCCACCTCTGTCCACACCGAGGGCGATATCTGCGCTCTGTTCCTTCACCAGGATGCCGATATCCGGACCGGCGTAAAGAGGATCAAACTGCATCCCGGCAACACGGTCAAAGCCGATCCTCTCGAATACCTCATACACCAGCTTCCGGTAATCCGGCTTATGAGTGCTCGTCAGCTCACCGGCGATGATGATGTGGCTGTCCTTAATCAGGACCTCAATCGCCACACGGCTGTTTTTGTCGTGCTGCAAGCAATCCGTCACAATTGCATCGGCAATCTGATCGCAGATCTTATCAGGATGACCATTGCTTACCTGTTCACAAGTGATGATTCTCATTTTCCATTCCTTTCTGCTGCTCACCTTCGGTCTTCTGGTCCGTCCCCACTTGCCCGGCTCCCCTTTGTCATTGCCAACCTTGTCGCTTCTTACACAGTTGGCAGGCACAATACTTAGCCTCAGGCAATCCGGTATTCTCACAAGGCTTCGGAGCTATAAGACCATAAGATGAATAGCTATGCCCTTCTTTATTTCTCTTATATTTCTTTTTTTCTATTATGGGAAAGATGGGAAAGTTAAAAATATAATTCTATAGGGGAGAAAGTAAAAAAAGAAAAATAGGTTTTCAACTTTCACTACTTTCCCGGATGGTATCAGGAGCAGTTTCAGGTCCGGTTTCAGGAGCAGTTCTAGGTCCGGTTTCAGGACCCGTTCCAGGTCCGGTTTCAGGAGCAGTTCTAGGTCCGGTTTCAGGACCCGTTCCAGGTCCGGTTTCGGGCTGGTATCAGTCCGCCCTCCAAACCAATGTCACACCTTACAATCCTCATCCGCCAAAGGCACAAAAGCGTCCTGATCCTCATCTTCTGCACCGACTTCCTCTTTGCGCAGGCGAACACCAATAATCAACGGCGTTTTCTCCCCTCCGCCCTTCGGCCGTCTCGTATCCACCATATACGCTTTCTCCATGGCGGCACGGAAGTTCTTATAGTTGTCCGGACGATAGTTCATCTCCTCACACCAGCGGGCATACACACGGTAGGCTGCTTTGCAGGGCACCTGATACTTATCTCCGTCCTCATCCTTCCCCTCTTCCAGCCAGGAGTCGATAAACTGACTAATACGGTCGGAGTCCTGCCGGTACTGAGCCGTTGCTGTTTTCACATCATCAGGCGGTTCCAACCCCTCTGCTTTGAATAAACGATATCCCTCCACGGCCCAGTTGAGGATGCCGGAAAGCGCTGCTGGATCAGAAAGCGTAGTCTTGAGGCCTTTGTCCTGTTCATGCTCTTCAAAGTGACGATTGAAGGGAATGATCAGCAGGCGGCCGGACTCGAACAGCGTCTGGTCCGTCACGTTGGGTAGATGATTGGTGTCGATGAAGATCTTCGCCTGCAGCTGGAACTCGAAAGAGTTTTCATGCAAGAACCGCGCCGTAATCCGGTTGTTCCCAGTGAGCTGTTTAGTCAGGGATGCATTGATCGTCAGCTTCTGCTCCATCTCGGAAATACCCACAAATCGGGCTCCGGCAAGCCGAGCGACATCCTCGGAAGGCGCACCATTGCTTGGGCCACGAAAATTCGATGCCAGCATGTCCGGTTTCGCGGACCGTCCATACTCACCCATGAGTCTGAGAATCGTCTCGATGGTGGTCGTCTTTCCGTTTCTGGTCGTCGGTCCGTACATGATAAACAGACACTCCAGCGAGGTATCACCGGTCAAAGAATAGCCGACTGCTTTCTGCAGGTACCGGGATACCGAGTTGCGGCCCTGCATCACCTCATCGACAAACTGATCCCAGCGGGGACAGGTTGCCTCCGGATCGTAGGTCACCGGACTGATCTTGGTGATAAAGTCGCCCGGATCGTGGGATCGGAAAGACAGCGTATTCAGATCCAGCGTCCCGTTCTCACAGTTGAACAGATACTTGCTGGAATCGAACAGGCTCATCCTGACCGGATAGACAGACTTGGCATCCTCTACCATGGTTTTCCTGTGCTTTCTAAGCTGCAGCTTCTGAACCCGTTTGATATACCGATTTCTGGTGTCCTCGTCCTTGATATGAAGGGCAAAGGAGTAAAGCTGATCCGCGAGATTCTTTGCCAGCTCCGCCACCGCCAGGGCATTCTCATCCGGCTGCCAGACCTGCCCATCATAGACATACCAGATCCCACGGTCCGCATTGAACCTGGCGATGGGCTTGAAGTAATCGGCAAAAGCGTTCCCGATGCCGATCTCATCCCGCTGATACCTGGGATTCGTGTGCGGCTTCATTTCTTCCAAGGTCAGCGTGACGTGAGAAAGGTCCGGCCGGAATGCGGCGTGCTGCTCCTCTTCGTCCAGATCGGAAAACTCCTCCTCTGCCGTGCCGAGATCCCGGATTGGGACATAGATGGTATCGTTGGACGCCACCGCATTTCGGATTGTGATCTGACCGTAGGTGCTGTCTCCGGTCCTTCTGTCCCACTTCTCACGCATAAGGCCGGAGGTCCTGAAAATGCGGTCGATCTGCTCCTCTACGTTTCCGCACCAGAAAGCCAGGATGGACACCAATGCCATATCCGCATCCGACTGGCTATCGTAGCCCTCTTCCCAATGGCCTTCATACAGCATCTTGAACTTTTCACCAGATTCCGAACGAGATGCGTGTTCGATCACAGCGTCGTCATCCAGATAGGAACACGCTTCAATCCGGCTTCCCTCCACCCGGTTTGCCCGGCGCATAAAGGTATCCAGCGCATTCTGCAGCGCCTCGTCATTCCGGGTAACCGAACCCGAGCGATACACATCACCCGTCACCGTCACGAAACGGTTTGTGGCACCAGGCAGGTAAACCTCCAGACCGTGCTTCCGGTTGTTGATGTAGTACACAGTCTTGTCATAGGCAAAATCCGGTGAGAGACGGAAGAAGCCGCGCAGGCCAGTACCAGAGGGAGACCGTTCAAAATAGGCATCCGGAAAGAAGGACATGATGGATGCCGCCACATCATTCAAAGAACCATCCTCACGGATGCAGTGGTCGATATCAATCGCACCGATCCCCTCGGACACACGATACCCGATCCCGTCCCAACCGCCCAGCGCATAGGTCTTCATGGCAGTGCCGAAATCCGAAAACGTGGACGGATCGTTGGTTCTGGCCAGCGCACCGGTCTTCGGGTTATAGGGTACCTTTGTCGGCTTCCCCTGCCGTTTCTCCATTTTCCACACGCAGAAGGAAGCGTTGTTCTTCAGCTCCTGCGGGATATTCACGAAGTTCACTTTACTTGTGGTCATTGCAATCACACTCCTTGTTTTTCGTGCTGTGATGATCATTGTCATGACGATCTGGACCTGATAACCCCAGTTGCTCCCGGATAGTCTGGTCTATGGCTACAAGCAGATCGACATCAGCCACTCTGCCGACATAATTTCGGAGTTGCAGCTTGCTGATCGTTGTGATCTGTTCCGCCAGAATCATGGAGGCATTCAGCTCCTGCTTCAGATCACCAACAGCCTCTGGATTCAGTTCTTTGTGGCAAGGCAGCTCCGGCTTTTTCAGATGCCTGGTCATTGGCAGAACATTGAGCGTGCCCGCATACGTATTTCCGATATCGTTGGAGACAATAAGCACTGGCCTGCATCCTGCCTGAATACTTGTTCCAGTATGACAGCCCAGATCCGCAAACCAGATATCCCCGCGATGTGGTGCTCTGATTTCAGTATTTTCATACACTGGCGTATGTACCACAGGAGTATTCCTGTTCCTTGATACATACTTCCCTGGATTGAATCCCAGCCGATCCCTGTATTCCTTTTTCTTTCGTTTGTTTTTACGTCCCAATAGAATCACCTCCGAATGGGCAAAAAATAAGACCGAGGTGCTTAAAGGCAATCCCCGGTCTGTTGTTCTGCTAAATAAACTGCAGTGTTTCCGTATATCCTTCTCACAGCCGCGCCTTTACAGCGGCGATCAGTTTCTCCTGCGTGACATCCTTTGATGCCAGGGCTGCCAGCACATCCTCATCCACGGTATTCTTTGTCACGATGTGATGCACCGTAACGGTCTGCTTCTGTCCCTGCCGCCAGAGGCGTGCATTCGTCTGCTGGTACAACTCCAGGCTCCATGTGAGTCCAAACCAGATCAGGATATGACCGCCAGCTTGGATATTCAGGCCATGACCGGCCGATGCGGGGTGAATCAAAGCAACCGGGATCTTTCCTGCGTTCCAATCTGTAATATCCGCAGACTCACGAATATCCCGTGGAGCATATCCGCAGGCAGTCAGATGCTCCCAAATGCGCTGCCGGTCATGCTTGAACCAGTAGGCAATGAGTACCGGCTGCCCATTGGCAGCTTCAATCAGGTCCTCAAGCATTTCCAGCTTCCGGCTGTGAATGACCCGTGTTTCACCGTTCTCGTCATACACCGCGCCATTGCTCATCTGCAGGAGTTTATTTGACAAGGACGCAGCATTGGCAGCGTCGATATCTCCATCCTCCAGAGGGATAATCAGATCCTGCTTGAGCTGGTCGTACAGTTTTCGCTCCGGCTCTGACATCTCCACCTCATGGTTTACATAGATGCACTCCGGCATATCCAGATAATCCAGCGCCTTCATAGAGATCGTCATGTCCGCGATCTTTTCATAGATCTGTTCTTCAGCGCCGGGGCGAGGAACGTAGGAAAAGACCACGCCTGTCGCCGGGTTCATGGACCCAGCTTTAAAATAAGCGTCCCGATACCGACCGATGAAGCGGCCCAGCCTCTCCCCGCCGTCCAGGATACCGATCTCTGCCCATAGATCCATGAGGCCATTGGATGTCGGTGTACCGGTGAGTCCAATCCAGCGTTTCACAAAAGGTCGCACCTTCCGCAGCCATTTAAACCTCTGCGACTGATAGTTTTTGAAGCTGCTCAGCTCATCAATTACGATGCAATCAAAGTCCCATCGCAGCCCATTCTTCTCATAGTACTCAATCAGCCATTTCACGTTTTCGCGGTTAACCACATAGATCATTGCACTGCGATTGATGGCTGCCGTCCGCTCTTTCACGGTTCCCACGATGACTGAGACATCCAGATCTACAAGGTGATCCCATTTGTCCACTTCCGCAGGCCAGGTGTCACGGGCGACACGCAGAGGTGCAATCACCAGGACTTTTGATACAGATACGTCGTCCAGCATCAGTTCGCGGAGAGCTGTCAGTGTGATGGCTGTTTTGCTTAACCCAAGCCCATGTCCAGGAATAGCGCAGATACTTTGTGGTCTCGAATATAATCGATACAATACTGCTGATACTCATGCGGCACGAACTTCATAGGGCATCACCTCCCTCCTCTAAATGAAAAAAGCCCGCCAACTCTGACGGGTCTTCTGCTTCCAGGGTATCTCCATAATCATTCAGGTCGGTGAGGCCTCCCTGGTCTGATGGTAGCTGCGCAATCTCCAGCTCCGGTATTCTGGCACCGATTCCCTCCGGAAAAGGGGTGCCGGGTATCCAATCCAAAATCGCCTTGATCGCTGGTTTTATCTGTGAAAGTCGATCGATACACAACACCGGGAAACCCAGTTTCATGAGCTGATACCGGCGTTTTCGCTGCAGCGGCCTCAGCATTTTTCCCGGTGCTTTCAGCTCCACAAAGATAGTCTTTGCCGGGAAGAACAGAACTAGACGATCCGGTAGCCCGTTAGTGGTCTGGCTGGTCAGCTTGTATGCCACGCCGCCCGCTGCCCGAACGGCTTTGACAAACTCGTTTTCTATGACATATTCCCTCACCTGCAGTCTCTCCGTCCTTTCCAGTAGATACACCAGGTCGGCTCATCCTCTTTGAGGATTGCGTCTTCCTTCCGGCGCTCTGTAACCTCAGCCATTTTCAAAGCTTCCTCTTCCGGATCATAGCCATCCGGCGCACAGCCGCATTCTTCGAGATACTCCTCTAACGACATTGGATATTCCATGGGACAATGGGCATTGCAGCAGTTATCACAGCACTGGTCGTAGACATATAATTCCTCATCATCACGATACCCTCTTGGGTAATGATGCTCATGACACATGGCTGTTGATCTCCTTCCACTGGGTCTCTGGCATGGTTGCCACCTGCCAGCCGATGCCCTCGAGCGTTGTTGCCCGGTCGTAGGAATCTACATCCTGGCTGGCACGCGTGATGGCATTGGATAAGCCATAAAGGGACAAATCGCCGCCCTGTATCAGGTAGTTCAGGATACTATCCTGTTCCGGTTGATTCAGGTCATAAGCTTTACCCGTCAGTTCGATCACATCCTGCACCCTGCCTGTGATCCTTGCCTGCGTACTTTCCTGAAGCCGTCCGACGATCTGTGCAAACCTCGCCTCCTCAAGTGCAGCCAGCGTTGTATCCCGAAGTTTCAGCATAAAGGCTTTATCCTCCGCCTCCATGGTTTCATCCGAGTACAGCTGAAAACTGTCCTCCAGAGCTTTCACCGCTCGGCCGACATGAGCACGACGTTCTCCAAAGTCGTTTACCACCATACCGTTGGTACAGACCAGACGATAAACCAGCGGCTGGACCGATACAGCGCCAAGGCCAACCTCAGAATTGGAAATCACCACACCAGCCTGTACATAGTCGCCTGGAACAACTTCCATCTCCAGACGCTTATTGACGATCTTCAGATACAGCCGGTTGGGGCTGACCTCTGTCGAGACCACTTCCATCTCTTCCTTGCCCGCGAATAGCGGAAGTACAGCTGCAGCTACCTCCAGGTTATCAATCCGGCGATACCGGTCGGACAGCAGTGCCCTGGCTACTCTGCCGGAACCATAATCCATGCTGCGAATCATGTACGACTGCTCCCGGTCTGCAAACCAGCTATTCACGTTCTCCGCCAGGAGCTCCGGTTTCTGCTGTCTCATCAGGTCATAGTATTTCGCCGGGATACCAAGCGTACTGCCAACCTGTCTGTGAAAGAGATCCGTCGTCCCGAAGGTCTCCTCTGCCCCTGTGTTCTGATGACGGATATGAAAAGTCCAACCATCAGGCTCTAACATGAACGCCTGCGCCGGACCGATGAAATCCTGTTTCATATTGTTCTGATGCTGCAGCTCTTTCAGCACCTCAGGTAATGCTCTGCCCTGTTTCATGTACTTTTTCCTCCTGCTCAGTAGTTGTATTCTTCTGTTTATCGACAAGCCTTCTGCTCCGCTTTTCTGCCTGTTTTCGCCTGAATTCCTTTTCCTGCTCCAAGGCTGTACTGTTACATTTTGAGAGCAAGAAATCCGGATCCAAATCCGTCAGCATCTCATACCATGCAGAATGGAAGAAGCTCTCCAGGTCCAGTTTTCCAAGGAACAACCCTCTCCTCGCCTGGACCTTTATGTCCTTCTTCCACAGCTTCCTTAAGATTTTGATATAGTCCTTTGCTGCCTGCGCAACAACAGCGGATGCAAGATCCATATAGGGATCATTCTTCGCTGTGCCGTTAACACCCCACTGGATCACGGCACCTATCATCTGCTCCATCTGTGCCCTCCTCTCCATCTGCATTGCACTGTGTATCTCCCGCCAGATCGACGGTTTGCTCCGTCATCTGATCCGACAGCTGATCCACCGCCCGGCATACCGCATCGATTTCTTCATCCAGCAGACCAAGCGCGGATAATGACTTGAAATATTTCTGAATCAAATCTGTCCGGTGCTGCTCCATCAGCTTTCTGAAACACACCCGTGCCTCAGCGATTGCCTTTTCAGCAGGGCAATAAAAAACACAGCCCCGACCTCCGCTTTCCTTCAGGGCTGTGCATCTTCCATCCATCCAGGCAAAGCAGTCCGAATGCTCCACACACTCCGGGCACTTTTCCAGATTGACTTCTTCGCCAATTCGGTCAAAGCTTCCGACTTTCTCTTTCTTCTTTCTACCCATGACGGCCTCCTATTCTAATGTTCCTCCACTTATAAGATTTTTCAGGGCACGAAATATCAGTAGCTGCTCATGAAAATCTATGCTGCCCCAGGGGAAAGCTCAATCCTTGAAGTAGTAGTCCCCACGGTAACCCGCACTGGAAAGAACAAGTCCGTCTGCCCATGTCGGATTCTGATTCATGATAGAGCAAACATCCTCCACCGTTATTTTGCCTTTCGGGACTTCCAGAATAACCTCATCATGAACGTGCCCCACAATGTCAAGCCCGGCCTTCTCCATACGCCACATGGCTTCGGCCAGCAGATCGCGGGCTGTGCCCTGGCAGCAATTCTCGGCACCTCTTCCTCCGTAGAAATCTGTGCGAATCCATTTACTGGACTGCCCCAGACACTCATAAGTCATTGCCATCTTTCCAAACCGGTTAGGCTGAAGCCTTGGCTTAATGTATGCCAGTTTTCTCCCGGATGGCAGTACGACCCACAGCGTATTGGCATAGAATTGAAAACCGATTCTGCCGACGTTACGCTCCCGATGATCCTTCACGGTATCCATGGCCGCCTTCTCCACATCCCACCAGAATTGCACGATATGCGGATTGGCTGTGCGCCAGTCATCGATCAGCCCCGGCAGCTCATCCTCGGACAAGCCCATATCAAGTGCTCCCATACTGATCAGCGCTCCAGCCGCGCCGCCGTAGCCGCAGGCCAATTCCGCAACCTTTCCCTTCTGTCTCAGCTCGCCATTGATCCCGTGCTTGACAACGGGCACCCCGAACATCTGTGAGGCCGATGCACAGTAAATGTCATCTCCACGCTTAAAGGCATCCATTCGCCACTGCTCTCCGGCCAGCCAGGCCAGCACACGAGCTTCAATGGCAGAAAAGTCTGCCACAATAAACTCACAGCCTTCTTTCGGAATCAGCATGGTACGGATCAGCTGTGACAGGATGTCTGGTGTGTTTCCGTAGATGCTCTCGACCATATCGAAGCATCCGAGCTTCACCAACTCCCGTGCTTCATCCAGCGTGCTGATATGGTTTTGCGGAAGATTCTGCAACTGAATTCCGCGTCCAGCCCAGCGCTGTGTTCTGTTTGCGCCAGAAAATTGGAACAGACCATGCGCCCGGCCATCCAGGCAGATGTATCGATCCGCCGCCTGATATTTCTTGACGGAAGACTTCGCCATCTGAAGCCGAAGCCGCATCATCTCCAAAGCCTCGCTATCAATACTGTGCTTATCCAGGTCTTTGATAAGTGCTGTCACATTCTTTTTGCCAAGGCTGTCTACATCGATCCCTCGCTCCGTCAGCCATCCTTTCAGCTGAGATACAGAGTTCGGATTCTCAAGGCCGGTCAGTTCGTATGCCTTTGCTGTCATCTCTTCGGAAAGCATCATGTCACAGGTAATTGCCTGCTCCACCAGCTTCTTATCGATCAGGACGCCTCTATCGTTGATCCGCTGATCCATGTGATAGAAGTTCCACTCGCTTTTTTGCAGGGGAAATGCCTCCAGCTTATGCCGAATATCCCGTTCTGTCCTCACGTCCTGCATACAGTAGGATTTGAAAAGTTCCCAATCCTCCGGAGCATGCTCCGGCAGATTTCGGGTCCGTCCACCGTTGGTTTTGGTCGGCTTGCAAGGAACAGAGAAATACTTGATCAGCCGTTCGCCTGCGTCATCCTTCTGCTCCCCGGTCTTCAAGACCTCTGCAGCTGTTTTCAGCTTCAGCGGAAGCGATAAGGATGCCGCCCAGACCATCGAGCACTGCCAGGAATCTGGAGAAAGCTGGGTACCAAAATACCTGGACAAACATGTACGTTCGAACTGTGCGTTCCATGCCGCCTTGATGACGGTTTTATCGAAAATGGCGTCCCGGACTTCCTGAGGCAGTTCTTCTCCGCAGGCCATATCCACCACGCGCACATCTTCATCGTCAAAGGCATAGGCAAAAAGCAGGATATGGAAATCCCCTTCCACATAGCGGTACACCCCGCAGCTACTCAGATCGATATCAGAGAATGTTTCCAAGTCGATGGACAACACCCGTCTCTTCTCGTCCAAATTATCACCACCCCTTCTGTAGATACTTGATCAGTAGATACTGTATATTGCATTGTTTCATTCTGCACCTTACAAGAAACTCCATGCTCTGGGGTCTCTTGTAAAGCGCAGACAGGAGAGAGCCGCAGCCCTCTCCCATCTACAATTGTTCTGTTTTTTGACCTTACTTCAGGTAATCCGGCAGATCCTCACCAAACACATCCGTGCCATCGTCCTCGCCCTCGATCTCATCGAAATCAGAGGCTGCGGAAGTCTTACCGGCAAGACGTTCTCCGGTACGCACCTTCTGGATATTTCCGAGTCCGGCAGCGATTCCGCGATTACCGGAAGCAGAGAAACCATAGAAGTTTACCGAGACATTAGCGTAATCTCCGGACCCGCAGTCCATGGGATCCAGGATCGGCTGCACCTTGCGGTCAACGATCTGCGGAGCATCCTTGCTGGTCGCATTCAGGAACATACAGTCCGCATAGTTCTCATCGTCCGGACGGTCGATATCGCCATCGCGGAGCGGAAGCTTCAGGTTAGGCGGAATCTTACCGCCCCACTTCTTTCCCTTCGCATCCTCCTTCGCTGCCTCGATCGCTTTCTGGATCTTCGCCAGCGTTGCCTTGTCGGCCTTCGGAATGATGCAGGACACGGAATACTTCTCATCGCCGCCGTTGATGCTCTTCGGTTCCCAGATATTTGCATAGCTCAGTCGGCACGGAATGACCACCTTGGTCGGAGACATCGTTTTGTTTGCCATAATCATTTCCTCCATAAAATCAGCGCCGATTCATCTTCCGGCGCAGTATTCGTTGCTCTACCGTCCTTGTTATTCCTCACCCGAATCAGTCAGGACAGCAAATTCCTGATCGGGTGCGTTGTTCAGATCCACTGGCGGTCTCGGATCCGATTCCGGGACAAGCGCCAGTTTGCCGGGCGGCTTTGCCACATATGCTCCAAGCAACTCATTAAACCGCTTTTTGCCCATCATCTTTTCGAATTCCGTCAGTGTGATCAGCTGCTGCTTATACAGATCGGTATAGCCATTGGCCACCGCTGTATCCACCACAGCTTTTGTATCTGTGAATACCCGTTTGCTCCTGCCCTCCACCACCTTGTAACCCGGAATGGGGACAGCGTGATTCACAGCCTCGGAAGTCACATAAGCAAAAACCGCCTCAATCCAAGAGCTGATACGATTGAGCGTAGGAAGTATCTCGGCAAGCTTCGTCATCGGGATGAGTCTCGGCTGCTTGAACACAGGGGTCGTGGTATCCGCCTGGTAGGGAGCTTCCAGATCGCTTAACTCGTCAGGGCTGGCACGCGGGTCTTCCGATAAAGCGCCTGCATCGAGATCCAGGAATTCCTCCCGACACAACGATAACGCCTCTTTAGCGCAGGCTTTGCACACCGGCTTTGCCCGGCAAAACCTGCACCATTCACCGGGATTCTGTTCGCCCTTTCCTTCAAAGGCCATCTTGGCGATGGGCTTGATACTCTCTCCCCATGCCTCCAGTTCTTCCCGGCTGCATTCAAACGTGTTCACGTTATCCAGCCGAGGCTGAACAATACTCATCCTGATTGTCTCAATAGGATAGATATATCCGTAAGCATGGAGACCGCCAAGCGCATACAGGGAAAGCTGGGAGTTATGATCGACCTCCACATAAATTCCGGCACCTGCCTTAAAATCTATAATGTGCAGCACACCTTTCCCGTCCGCATCCCTCCCGACGATCAGCATATCCGCTGTTCCGAATCCGGATGGTGCGATGTGGCTGTAGTCTACCCGCTCCTCCACCAGGACCAACGGCTCACAGCCATTACGCTTCATCTCCTCAATGATGCCGACCACAAACTCGTAATACACATCCGTAATTTGATCGATTTCTTCCGTGTAAAACTCTTCCGACTGAGGCCGCTTAACCCGCTCCTTCAGATATTTCCGGACCTTATATTCACAAACCGAATGGCAGAAAGTGCCCTCTTCTGCATACACCGAGCTCTCATTGGGGAATCCCTCCTGCAGCCGGACAGAAGGCGGGCAATGCAGCCACTGCTTTGAACTGGACGCGCTCAAGAGCGCATGTACATCCGGCATAGGCCACCTCCGATCAAAGCTGCGAGATATCCGTCAGGAATGCCTCATACTTCGCTGTCGGAAGCTCGCTGACCCTGGCCACGCCGTAGGTTTTCAAGATGGAACCGATCTTTTCATTGTTCGTCCGGTCCTGCTTTACCTTGCGGACGATGATCTTTGTAATATCGTCCACCGTGACGGTCTGTGTTTGATCTGACGCAGGAGCCGGATCCTGTACCTCTTCATTTACCGAGGCAGCCTGCTCTTCGGCATCTGTTTGCTCCACAGTCGTTTCCGTTTCATTCACCGGCTCCGTTTCCTCTTTTGCAGAAACGGTAGCGTTGGCTGCGGCCTGATCCTTTTCAGCATCCTGCACCACGCGATCCATCAGCTGTTTTGCCGCCTGCGGTTCCAGGGCTTCCAACATCTGCAGTACGCCCGCAAACATCGTACCGACACCGGCAATCAGCTTCTTCATGCTGACTGTCACAGTTGGCGTCGTCTCCGTGCTCTCCACCGTGAGGTTCTGATCGTTCTTATTATCTGTACCCATCATTTCTTCTCCCTTCAGGTCATTTCTTTATATTTGATTTCCGGATGGAAAATGGCATCCAGCAATCGCTCTTCTGCAGTTCTCTCCGGAATATAGTGAACCACTTTGATATTCCACGCCTCGGCCTGAGCGATTTCCCGTTTCATCCCCTGCGTAATCCTGCGGCCAATAACCCACAGTTCATCACACTGCGAAAGCCACACCAGCCCCAACAGGATGCCGAGTTCCCGCTCATCCTCATCCGCTTCCGAAAGAATCGTTGTGAAATACAGGTGCGGCGCATACGGGATCTTCCCCTGATCAATCGCATACCGGCATGCCTGGCGAGCACAGTTTATGTTCCCGATCCAGTCACGCTCTCTTGCCTTCGGCGTCTCTCCTCTCGGCCTGCACGGTGAACAGATAAACACCTTCTTCAGCCTGTCTTCTTTTCCCATTGCTATTTCCTTTCCCTGCGGTCCAGCCGCAGCTCGTAAAATGAGTCGGCCGCTGCCTTCTTTACGAGAACAGCGGCCTGTTGGTTCGAGGGACTTTCAAGTCCTTCTACTATTAAGATTTTTCAGGGCCGAAAATATCAGTAGTCGATCAGAAAAATTTTTCCATGTCCTTCTGCAGTCGTTTTCCAATGCTCTTCAGATGATAGTGGACAGCGTTCTGGCCGATATTCAGCAGCTGGGCGATTTCTTCCTGCGTATAACCCTCTTCATAATAGAGCTCATAAATCCGACGCTGCTTGTCCGTCAGGGCTCTCCGCCGTTCCTCAGCCTCTTCCTTCTTGATAAACGCCTCTTCCGGACTATCAAAGTGAGCACCGCAGACCCAACGGTACGCAGGCTTCACTTCCCACTCCTCCGGTACCTCGGCGTCACTGCTGGTGCCTTTGGATTTCGGATGATCCAGGTTGTTCTCAATCTGCGTTTCCCCGAACAGTACCAGGACGTTGTACCAGGGAAGCGCACCCAGCACTTCCATATTCAGCACTTCCTTCTCCTTCAGGTACTGTTTCTCATTGTCGCGAAGCTGGCCAAAGTAATAGGTATATGTTCCGCAGTCCGGCACCCACAGCACCGTCTTTCTGTCGCCGTTGTCGTAAACGGCATAACCATTGCTGAAGACCTCACAAAGGCTGTCGGCACCAATCTGAATACGGGCGATCCTCGGAACACTGGTGCGAAGCTGCACAGCACCGGGACGGCGCTTTTCTTTCACCAGCGGACTGTCTTCTACTGCATCATCCTGTGTCGCTGCGGATTCGAAATCTTCTCCCAGGAGGGCACACAGTCGTGCCATATCCTCTTCGCGTTTCTTTTCTGCCTGCTCCGTTTTAGAGGCTTCTGCTGCTTCCGGCCTTGTCCGAAGAATGTTGAGAAGTTCCCCGAAGGTAGTGTCATTGCTGATGAGGTTCTCGTTGCCCGTGATGGTGACGTTGCTGTTTCCGCTTGCATTGATCGTAATATTCATTTTGCGTCCTTTCTGCGGACGCATAGGCAGAGGATCTTCTGCGGACACCACCATCTATCACGACGGCAACCAAAGAAAGCCGGGCATGACGACAGTAGGGTGTCCTCACGACCCTTCCACGCTGGCTCCCTGTACTGGCTGTACAAGGTGCCAAGCTGGACTGATCGTCTGAACATCCGCTGCCGTATGCATCCGGCTTTGAGATATTATATTTTGTCAGTCATGGATGACTTTGTTTCCTTTGGTCATCTCTTGCTGACACATATATAATATCTGGACGCAGAGCCATTTCACATGGCAGGATCTGAGTTAAAAAAGCCACTCAGAACGACGGATTTTGCGTTCTAAAGCGGCCAAGACTGCCCTTTTACCACTGTTTTCACCACCATCCGTGACCATTTCCCCGGTTTTGCCCTTCACTCTCTGACTCATTTTTTGAGTGAAGCCGCTACCCGACGATACATTTTTTTCGCAGATTTTGAGCCACCGCCAACGAGAAAGCTGGAAATAGGCAAAAAAAAGAGCCGACCGCCTGTTTTCACAAGTGATCGGCTCTGATCTATTCGATTCTAATGCTCTCCCGGTTCCGCTGCTCAGAAACTGAGTGGAGCCAGGTGATTCTTTTTCAGATACTCATTGGCGGCCTCAACACCGTCGTTACTCTGGACCCGGAGTATATGCAAAAGCGCTTGATGCCGCTTGTCTTCCTCATCCATCTGAAAGTGCGCACGCTTGAACACCATCCGGCTGATCCAGTCCGGCAGTTTGAAATACAGACACAGCACCGTGAGATAATCCTCGTTCATATACTTCTTCGGATCATCCAGGCTGCGGGCGAAAGTACTATCGTCCATATTCAAGAACTCCGCCATCTTTGCGTTGCTGGTCTTGTTCTGTTTTTTCAACTGCTCGATGGCCCCCTTGAAGTCCTTAGGGAATTTCTGAATGTACAGGGTCTTGGCGTCCAGCTCATCCAGGTGTTCCCGGTTGATAAGGTCATTCAGATAGAACTGTGTCTGCTGCACATAATCGGCGTCATAATACATCCGGCCAAAGACGTACCTGCCAACATTCTGCTGAACATACTGGCGCACAAAGCGCAGGCAGCAGTCGTCCACATGTGCACTGGCCCATTCTGTAAGAAAGAAATCCTCACCTTTCTTCTCGACAAAACGAGGATCGTTCCGCACCACATGACCATCCGCATACACATATTTCCCACTGTCCATGACAGCCTGGAATTCTTCGTTCTTCCGGTACAGCGCATTGGTGGTCCATCTGTCAACGACGAAGGTGTGTTGCTCTTCCCGCCAGGCATCCAGATCAAAGGCAAACGGCTGGATGAGCTTTCGCTCCACATAATTCAGAGCTCCTTTCGCCTGCACAAACCCAAGCTGAATCATACGCGCCCGCATCCGGAAATGTGGAATGCCCTGCTGTCTTGAGATTGCTTTCCCGGCGATCTCATAGCGCTCGCCGATGTGACGATAGTTTTCAACCTTCTCGTACTCGCTCGTGATGATCTTCTTTGTGTCAGTTGCGGGAAGCATAAGGCCATAAGCACCGCGATTGGCTTGCTTTTCCATGAAGTAAATCGGATCAGTGACTTCCTGATCCTTATCCACGATAACCTCTCTGACCCTCACTTTACGTGGGTCATTACTTCCCATAGCCTGCAGTCTGAAAAACATATAGTGCTGGTCGTAATGGACGCATTCATGGAAGATGTTATAGGCTGAATAGTCCCGATGGATCAGGTTGGTATTGACCACAATCGTATTGGCGGGAATATGAATTATATACCCCCTATCATCCTTGATGTGCTCTTTCTTCCCATCATCCCCCTTCTCCATCCGGTCGGTGCCGCGTACCAGATCATCTTCCGCAAAGAAAAGGATACTGTCGACACCTCTATGCTCATATACCGGATGATACTGGATTGTCAGCCCCATCCGTTTAGCTAGCTCCGAGGCGATTCGTTTTGTCGGATCCGTCAGTGCCTCCGGAATATACTGCAGCCAAATCTGCTCTGCCACCTCATCCATTCGCTTGTTACTATAATACGGCACCAGAAAGGGACTCAGCAGATCATATTCTCCTTCACGTTCTACAGTATCCGTCAGGTCTTCGATGCTGCAGGTAAAGGAAGCACCGAATTCACACCAGAACACAAGGTATCCGTGCCATTCCAAATGTCCTCCAGGAGTCTCCAGCTTCAGTTCCACCTGTACATCTGCATAGAAGTTCTCTCTGTCTATCTTCCAGTAGCTCACATGAGAAAAAGACACAGAGTCCTTGTTGAAGACCCGGTTTAAGGGTCTGAATCCTACAATCCGGGAAAGCTCACCGGTTCGCAGGCAACGGTTCAGATAAGAATACATGGAAAGGCGGTAATTGTCGAACAGGTACTTGGTCATGGTGATCAGCTTCGGGACCAGTACTTTCTTCTTGCCCTCCATATTCGTGGTACCTTCCGGCACCACATCACTCGTGCAGTCCTCTTGAATCGGAACCTCCGGATCCTTCAGCTGCACGGGATACAAGTCATTGTTTGTTTCATCCATCTATGGTTCTCCTCATATGGTTCGATCCTGCGTTTCAAATCGTCCTACAAGGTTTGTTTTCCCACCGTCATGGCACTCGGCAATTTACCATGTCCTGAATACTGGCGCGGTAATTCCCCAACCCGCGCCATATTCCGTGGTCAACTCCCTACGCCGTGGAAATAGCGTGCCTACATAATACACCATCTTAAATGGCATGTCAATAACGAGAATGTAAACATTCTGCCGCTTTTCGTGGCTCCCCTTGCCTGTTACAATTCTTGATAGCATTTGTGAATTTTCTTTCAGGTCTATTGACAAAACCATCTTACGTGGTTTAGAATGGTGACACCATCAAAAATGGCACTTGAAGCACCTATGAACGGGCTTCCTGCCAGAGCCAGAGCATCTGGCTGTCCTGAACCTCGTTCTTGATGCAAGGAGGAACACATATGAAAGCAAAGGGTTACAGTACAATTGCAGGGTTAGAAAAGCTTTCTCCCGAGGAAATTAAACAGCGAAACCTTGAAACCTATGGATCTAAGATCAAGAACTTCCGCAACCGTGCAGGCATGACCGCCGAGCAGCTGGCTGATGCTCTTCAGATCTCCAAGAGCTCTGTCCGGAACTGGGAATGCGGCCTTACCCGTCCTGATCCAGAGTTTCTCTATCGGATGTTCACTATTCTGGATGTCGAGCCCAATGAGTTCTTCGGCTTTAAAGGGATCGG
This sequence comes from Clostridia bacterium, assembly GCA_017476605.1. Taxonomy (GTDB): domain Bacteria; phylum Bacillota; class Clostridia; order Christensenellales; family Aristaeellaceae; genus Ventricola. The sequence goes on along the minus strand of JAFUZM010000223.1, from coordinate 32,190 downwards.
CACACTCCTTACCACAGAAGAACGTGATCTTGTTGACTATTACCGGTCTTTAGACAAGTCAGGAAAAGAGGACCTGCTGACCTTTGCCGAAGCCATGAACAAGAAATCCCACAAGCGAAAACTCATGACTGCCTACGACCGCATGAATGGTGTCGAAGACTGGGGCCGCTATGCTGCTGCCGGTGATGGCACCGACTGGCCGGAGTATCCGGAAAAGGAAGAAGTCATCCTGTTTGACAGTCCTATGGTCTCCCGCGCTGACGAGATCATCACTGTTACCGGTAAGAGTATGGAGCCGCAGTTCCATGATGGAGACCGTGTGCTTGTGGAGCACTGCGTTGATCTTCGAAATGGCGATATCGGCATCTTCTATGTTCCCGGCATGGGTGGCGTGATTAAGCAGAAAGCCTACGACCGGCTACACTCCATCAATCAGGATTATGACGACATCTTCCCCTACGAGGAAGGTGCTACCGTTATCGGACGAGTGCTTGGGAAAATTGAGAAAGACATGATTCCCAGCATGGAAGAACAGGCTCTGTATCAGGAGGCCTTGGAAACGCTGAAACTATAAACACGCTGCCGGGCGGGAGGAAGGCGCTCATGGAATCCGAGCATTGTTATATAGCCATCGACATGAAATCTTTCTATGCCTCTGTGGAGTGTGTTGCCCGTGGATACGACCCTCTGACCACAAATCTCCTGGTGGCCGACGAAAGCCGCTCGGATCAGACGATCTGTCTGGCCGTCTCTCCTTCCCTCAAAGCCATAGGCGTTCCTTCCCGGCCCCGCCTGTTTGAAGCAAAGCAAGCTATCCAAAAGTATGAGCGGGAGCACCGGACAAAGGTGCAGTACATCACTGCCGTCCCGCGCATGGCGGAGTACGAGCGGGTCAGCTCCCTGATCTACGCCATCATCCTCCGGTATGCCGCGCCGATGGATGTCCACGTATACAGCATTGACGAGTCCTTCATTGACGCCACGCCCTATCTCCGCTTCTATGAAAAAGAGGCAAAAGCTGCCGGAGTCCACCCGGCCCATACGATGGCCATGACGATCATCCGAGACGTCCTGAAGACAACCGGAATCACGGCTACGGTCGGCATCGGCACCAACCTTTACCTAGCTAAGGTCGCCATGGATATCGTTGCAAAGAAAGCCGCGCCCGATAAGGATGGCGTCCGTATCGCAGAGCTGAACGAGGACAGCTACAAATACCTGCTTTGGGAGCACAAACCGCTGACATCATTCTGGATGGTCGGACCCGGCAAAGCGCATCGGCTGGAGAAAGCATATCTTTTCACCATGGGCGATATCGCCCAGAAATCCCAGTGGGATGAGGAATGGTTCTATAAGACATTCGGGATTGATGGCGAGATCCTGATCGCTCACGCCTGGGGCTATGATCCGGTCACGATAGCCGACATCAAGAACTACAAGTCCGAAGGTCACAGTCTGTCTAACGGTCAGGTCCTTCCCCGGCCTTATAAATACCAAGAAGCCCGGCTCGTGCTATCTGAAATGATTGACGGACTGTGTGCCGATATGTTTGCCAAGACGCTGATCGCGCCGAAGTTTACCTGGTGGGTCAGCTACGATTACAAAAGCTTGGAAGCCTGTCCAAACTATGATGGTCCTGTCGCCATCGACTTTTACGGGCGACTGCATCCCAAACACAGTAATGGAACAGTAAAAATGCCCATGGATACGAACAGCGTATCAACTGTCGCTCCGCGCATCCTGGAGGCTTTCGACAAAAAGACCGATCACCGACTGCTCTACCGCAGGCTTGGTATCTGCGCCGATGGCGTCCATGAGGACAGCGGATTCTTCCAACTGAATTTCTTTGTTGACTACGAGGCTCTTGAGCGTGAAAAACGTTTGCAGGGAGCCCTTAATGAAGTGCGCTCTAAATATGGAGCAAATATACTATTTACGGGAAAAAACATGCTCGAAGGCGCAACACAACTGGAGCGGAATGGTCAGATAGGCGGGCACAGAAAATAGCCTGCTCTCACCTCCAGCTGTGTACGTCACGGTCGGAGGTGATCAGAATGGTTCTGGGATATATGCCCATGCCCGCAAATTTCAGATATAGAGAGGTGGCACTGCAAGGTCGACCGGAGCATAAAGGCTGGGATGCCTTTTCGATCAAGCACCCGCCTATGCCTGCGTCACGCTGGGCCAAGATCTTCAGCCCCTTCGATGCCTTGAAGGGCTTCAGCGAAGCCGTCAGTTCCAAGGAAGTACAGTACGTCTCCCGTGTAGAGCTGGATGCTGATGCGGAAGCAGATCTTTCCCGAAAACTGGAGATCCTACGCAACCTGACATGGAATGGACGGATGGCCAGGGTGAACCACGTGATCGTCTCCGTGAAATACTTTGTCCCCTGCCAGGACGTGAACAATTTCGCTTTTGCCAATGCAGGACTGTATGAGACTGTTACTGGGATGGTTCTAAGAGTAGATACAGAAGTTAGGAAAGAAATAACAATCCAAACAGAGACGACAAAAAAAGTGATCGGATTTGATGATATCCTGGAGATCACATCGGAATCCGATGTGTTCGAGACTGACTGGGAACTGGAAGCACCGTAAGGAGAATGGATCATGTGCTGCAGATACTATATGGAGATGTCGCCCGAGTTGCGCCCGATTATTGAAGAAGCCAATCGGTCAACTTTGAAGGAACGGATCGTTAATAAGCTCGGTAGGCCTATGGTTACAGAGGGTGAAGCCCGCCCGACCAATATTGTACCGGTAATCGCGCCAAATCGATCCGGCGCAAGAACTGTCTTTCCTATGGTGTGGGGCTTCACCTTGCCCCGCTCCTCCTCTCCCATGGTCAACGCCAGGGTAGAAACGGCCAGTTCAAAACCCACCTTCAAAGAGAGCTGGGAACGTCACCGCTGCATCATCCCGGCATCGTACTATTTTGAATGGGAGCATTTGATCAATGCAGCCACCGGGAAAGCCAAGACCGGCGATAAATACATGATCCAGCCAAAAGGATCCGCTGTCACCTGGCTTGCAGGACTTTATCGGATCGAGGATATATCCGGTATTCAGGTCCCCGTCTTCACCGTCCTCACCAGAGAGCCTAGTGAAGAGATCCGCTTTATCCATGACCGAATGCCGGTCATTTTGCCTGGAGATGACATCGAGAAATGGATCAATCCAGACAGTAAACCAGATGAGATCATTAAGAATGCTATGACGGATATGGTATTCGAGAAGATTATAGCGTAACAATCCAAACAGCCATAGCAGAAATAAGCCGGAGCAATCGCGTTCTGAAGCGATCACGCTCCGGCTGTTTTAATGAGCCCCATTTTTACGAAAATCGGGTACAGATAGCTTGCTCCGAACGTTCCGAGGGTCTTCGGTCCCTTCACAACGCCATCCAGTTCGACGACTTTCACATACGCCTTCATCACGGTCGCCCGTGTGATGCTCTTCTCTTTCCGGTCCACGAACATCTCGCCGCCGTGAATCTTATACGTAAAGTCCAGACCTTTGCTGGTGGTGAAAAGGCAGCCTTGGAGATAGATCAGCTCCTGCCATAGCTTCTCTTCCCTTTCAACATCAGTGCGGACGCTGTTCCTTTTCCTGACCCTATACTGTTTCTGCCTCTCTGCCTTGATACTGATATCTGGGAGGTTGTAGATGATGTGTGCGTATGGAAGGTAGGAATTGATACTTGCACGTTTCAGGCCGGTCTCCTCGGTGATCTGAGCCACAGTCAAACCTTGGGCATGAAGTTCTTGAACCTTGCGGCTCAGTGAGGTTGAATAGAGTCCTCCCGTGATCAGAAGCTTTCGCGCTTTCATGACAGTGATGTTGAAGCGATCGGCAACATCGTGAAGGGAAACATGGTCCACATCTTCCTCTTTCCGATCGTCAACTGGATCACCATAGAAATCACACACAGCATTCAGGAGTTCCTGCATAGTGGTGGCACCGTTATAGTTTGGTTTGCGTTTTGGCATTGGCATATTCTCATCTCCATTTCAAAGCATAACATTCCAAACGGTTTATCCTAAAAAAATAGGCTACTCGCCGTTATTTGTTCTTACTCTTATTATTATCTTCGACTGTGGTCATCCACAAGTGATTATTACTTTACATCGCTTGATTCGGCCTCTTCCCTCACGAGCTCCTCAATCGGAACCTCCAGCGCCTTCGCTATCAACCTCAGATCACTCAAGCTGTCCCAGTCGCCGTTTTCGATCTTGCTTATCTTCGACTGGCTGAAGCCCACCATTGCTCCGAGCTGTTCTTGGGACAATCCGCGCTTTCGTCGTAACGTTCGGATTTTATCTCCGATCAACTGCATCACCTCCGCTGTTCCTCCGAGTCGGCATTATTATTTTACAACCTCGCCGACCCGGAGGTCTATAGCTTATTTGGAATAATTGTCGGTGCGCTTCTCATCGCTGGTTTGGGGTAATCCAGGGGAACCGAAGGGAACTCCTAAAGCCCCTGCCACCCCGTAAAGCTCCTGGTAGCAGAGGGGACACAGTTGTCCTGAACCTTCGACATAGTAACGGCGGAGCGTGATCGGGGTGTTGGGATGATAGGGTGTTGGTTTATTACAGCGGATGCAGCGTTCAAATTCCTGGTTCATAAAGCCCTGCTCCCCAGAACAGCTGACCTGCATTTCTTCCATCAAGCTGAATGCCGCCTTCCGGAGCATCCTTTATTTCTCTGCTTGCTCTTCCGATTCCTCTCATTCCTGTAGAAATTTGTATTATATCAAGAACCGACTCCAATTCTTCAATGCTACCTCTATCAACAATAACAAGTTTTTTATTGTTTTCTTTTGCCAGCCTTGCAGCCGCAATTATAACTGCCCATTTATGAAGCGAGGGGACAGTTTCTTCTTTCATCTGATCATCGGAGTATTTGCCCCAATGGAGCATTTCCAGTTCATTCTCTGTGAGATCAGACTCCAGTTTCCCACCAGGATTACATATTAGGATTAAATCAATCCACTGCGTATATTTGCTTACACTACTATAATCCTCTATCACATCCGCTTGCTTAAGGAGCATACCGGGCTTTGTTCCATCGCCAAGAATACCAACTGAGATTCTGAAAGACTCCAAGAGTTTACTTGTTTCATCAATTGCTTCCGGTATTGGATCTATTGACAACGCTTGAATTCCACGGTTGGCAAGAGCCAGTGTTGAATAACCGACTCCACAACCTATTTCCAGTATTCTCTTTGCACCAGACTTCTCTACGAGACTGGCTACCCAGTCATAATCACCATCCTTGAAGTGTTGTTCCGCGTTCTTCTTCCAATGTTTTATATAATCTTCTTGCGCTTCATGCAGTGTGGCCATACTCAGCTCCATAACAATTCTTGATTTTTCTCAATTTGCTTGTGAAGATTCTCTCCTCGAATTCCATTAACTCCATTTTCCAGCATTTCAAGCTCAGCCACTAAATTCCTTGGCGTTTCAATCCTCATCACAAACGGCGCATCCGTTTCAAGTAGTAATCTTTCGGCGGGAATCGCCTTGATTGTCTCCTGCCCTGATTTTGTTTTAAGCATCCGTGGATTTATAGAAAACCATGAACCTGCTTCAATCGCTCTTCTCCGCTCCGCAGCAGTTCCAGTGAACCAATGGAAGATACAAATATTATTCTGGAATGTTCCAGCCTTCTCTAATTCGTCAATAACCGCTCCGGCTGCTTTCACTGAATGTATGGACAAAACCTTATTACCTTCATTGGCACAAGTCTTAGCAATTCTCCGAAAACAGGAGAGTTGCTGTGCTTTGGATGCTATGTAAGCTGAATTGAAATCGAGCCCAATTTCACCGATGTACTTGCTGGTCTTTACAAGTCCTAAAAACAAATCAATCTCCGATTCCCTTTCATCAACAAGTTGAGGATGAAATCCCAATCCGACTCGGATATTATCCACGCCGGAGCAGAACTGTTTCTCCCTTTCATATGCTTTAGGGGTAGTACCCACAGCAATGACACCGACATCAGTATTTCTGAACTCACGAATCAATGTTTGCATGTTTTCCATCAAATCCAGATGGAAATGCGAATCAATTAGCATTCTCTTTCTCCAAGCTATCCTGAATCCACTGGTCGACCTCCATGAGGCCCCGATAATAAGTGTCTGCCAGTTCTTTCAGATAAACATCATCCATTTCAAGTGGCCCAGGCTTGTGAATAAGCGCCTTCTTCGCTTCAGGATTCTTTTTCAACCGTTCAATCGCATACTGGAATGATCGGATTTGTTCTCCCTTCGCTTCTCGATTATTAACCAGCGTTGTGACATCCGAGTCCATATACTCTGATGGATCGAAGTCACCAAATGCCTTATACATTGCTGCTCGGCGAATAATGCACGGCAGGCAATGCCCACAGTGATTTGACTTACCGCTTTGTATACTGACACTATTAACCGAAGAACAGGAATAAGACTGCCCCATTGCTATCTTAAGGACATCTGTATTCAGACATTCAGCGGCCATCTCACCTTTTGTTTTATTCCAGTATGGGTTTGAAATTGAAAATCCAAAAATATCGGAAGCCACTTCATTCCACAGTTTCAAATAGAACGGATGCGTAGTCCTGGTACTGTGAGAACCAAGCCGCAGATATTCTAAAGGAACATTAAGTGCTATCAACCCGTTTTCTGGCATAAACAGCTGCGTACATTCCTTTGTGCCGCTCATGGCGAATAATGCAATCGCAATGAAAAGGAACGATCTGCTTCTCTGATTCATATCAGAATCCGCTTCAGGAAATTTTATGCCGTCGAAATTCGTCCAATAATAGGCGTTCCCATGAGGAACATCTCCATAGTATTCATCAAGAACTGACAGCAAATCCGTTTGCCAATGCCTAACTCTGCTCTCCCCGGCATGGCTTACCAACAGAGTCGGTTGCTTCTGCTCCATATAGTTGATTGAAGCAATTAAGCTATCCATACCACCAGAAAACAGTGATGCAACCTTATACTTATTGGTTCGGCTATTGAATTTATCTTTCGAGGTTAAAGGCAGCTCACGCTTCAAAAACTCTATAGTCCATAGATCACCTGTCAGAAACCTGAGCATACGCTCAAAAGTTTCTTTATGGCCACTCCACTTGTCATCGAAAACCGGGATTGTGAGAATGATTTCCCGTGACCATGAATCCTGTGCTTGGCTGCGTCTGGATATCTTCATATCAGCCATGTATACAAGAAGGCCAATAATAACTGCATCAAATCCCGTTTCTGATGGATAAATATCCTGTTTCCTTAATTCATCAACGGTCCTCTGCAAACCATAGCGGAAAGAACCGTTAGATGCCAAGATTGGAATCTCAACGCTTATAGTACTAATGTCCGGATTGGTCTCCGATGCAAGAGCATGCAAATTCTTATCAAACGAAGCAATTAAATGATATCTATACATGCTCAGTCACCCGCCCCCTCCAGGATTTCAAATACCTTCAGATAAATCCTGTCTGTTATCTCCTTTGCTCGCTCATTTGTCATTTCAACATTGTCCTGTTTCAATTCAGCACACGCATCAGAAACACTTTGACCTATGAACTCCTCTACCGCATCCTCAATATGCGATATCTGCTCCAATGTCTCAGAAAACCTGATCGAGTTGTTTGCTATCCCATTCATGATTTGCTGCATTACAACTTTTGTCATATACCGCTGGGATATGGAATCAATCTCATCCTTTGTTAGATTTTCTGTGGCTTTACCCATTATTTCCGGATTGTCAGCCAAAACATCATAATACGCAGACCTTGAAATGCCTTCGTCTTCCGGTCCTCCATCTGGGCACACAAACTGCGCCAGACGTATGAAGAAATCTGAAGCAGGTAGTCCTTCGAGCGTTTCTAACGAAATTAGGCGTGCAACTTGTTGGAACCCACCTGGGCCAGATAATGTATGTAGAATCCCGTATAAGCGAGCAGTACTTGCCCTGGAGGATCCTAGGCGCTTAGTCGCATTTGAGCTACCACCAAGAGATCTTCTGACATAGGCGGAAACACCATTCCGCATAGAAGAGCCATTACGTCCTCCCCCAGAAACAAAGTGTGTGAATGATGTTCTTGGTCCTCTAAAACGGTCAGGATCCGCATTCGGTGGGATTGGCTGAGGTTGCAACGGCTGTGATGGATTTACCGACGGTTGCTGTGGTGGAAGTACTGGCTGACCCGGATTTATTGGAACTGGATCATCAAGCCAGGTGGGTACAAGAGGATTATGACCACTCTGACCACTATTTCTTGTCGATGTACCCATGACCTATTACCTCAATGCACTTGCCGCAGCACTCTTTATCAGCGAGTTTTTTGTCTGATCCTGCACTTTCTTAATAAACTCATCCAATTTTGGTTTGGCATTTGAAGTCTTCGGGATGCATTCTTCCCATCCAACAACTGCCCACATGCCTACTCTGTCAGCAGGTAATGTTAAAAGAAAATCTGTCAAGTCGTCTTGTAGTTCCGTTCTAACCTTCACAAATAAACGAAGTCCTTCTATGACTTTAGGCACCTTTTGATCTGAGAGATTACTTCCCAGAGATGATTGTGTGACCACATTAAAAATATACTTTGCATCAGCATTTTCCAATGCTTTGAATTGATCATTCTTACTTGCAGCTGCAAATTTTCCATTGCGAATTGCATAGATAAGCTCCCGTAATCTTTCCTCCTGACTGCTAAAGAAGAAATCCTCTTGCTCTGTGCAAGCAAAGAAATACGGTCGTAGATCAACCCCCGCAAGAGAGGGTTCAATGCTCACCCAAGTCTTTATAGCTTCGTCTTTTAGTTTTTCAGCAAACTTATCATTCTTATACTTATGTTCAGGATGCGCGGTCTTCTCTTTTGAAGTTTTTGCCTTTGATTTTCCCTTATCCGCTCCCTCAGATTCTGTTATCTCATTTGACGCTTCTTCTTGGTCTTCAGGCTCAGGAACCGCATCAAATGCCGGGCAAGTTCCATCTTCCCGCAGTTCAGCTGCTATTGCCTTATAGAAATCATAATTATACTGCTCTGCCAGCATCATCTTAGCCAATACTGGCATTGCAAGGTCATTCTCATCAAATCCACGGTTGTGAGCTAACATGGTTCGGAGAAGCAACATATTCACGAATCGTTTTATGTTCCTCGGATTACCTCCGGTATTCTGTGCCAGTATTTTGTCGATGCTCTTAGCGATCATCACATTCTCTGTCACGGAATCGTAAGTGTCACCCAAGACAATCTGGATTTCTTGAGTTGTTATCGGCTCTAAAGCCCAGGGCTTATTCTGCTTTTTGATAGCCTTCTCTGCAAGCTTCTTTAATTCTTCAGTCTCTCCGATCTGTGATTCAATCATCAGCAGCAAAACATACATCTGAGCTTCGGCTATCCCTAATCTCGGAATGTGCATCGGCACCTGGATCAGTTTTTCAAGATACTTATCTGAAAACCTATTGTAGTCAATACTTCTTGAAGTATCTTCGCCATCCTGTTCAAGCACACGAGGAAAGTGCTCTTTGACGGAATAGCGAATCATTGCATCATCGGCAGCAATGATGAATGCGGTGTTCTCCATAGATAAGAACATCCTGACTGCTTCCAGCGTTTCGATTGCAACTTTAGGTAAGCACCGGTCAAGATCATCAATCAGTACAACCAATTTCTCTATATGTGCAGCTTTGAAAAGTTCTTTGTAATTTGCACGGAAATCAGTCATCTCTTTGTAGCTTGAAGTTTCTGAGGATGAGGGCTTTAACAATGCTCCTGCTTTGCTTATAAAGTCGTTACGTGCTGTCTCATCAGTAAGGATTTTATTAGCTTGCTCTGCTCCTATGTTAAGAAGTGCCAATGGTGCTGTTCCCGTGGCAACTGAAACACCAATCTTTGCGGCATTTTTTGCCAGGCTGAGTTTATCAAGGTTACCCCAGATACGCTTACAAGTCTCCTTGATTTTCTTGAAAGCACCTTTAATAGGATGCTCTTTATAAAATGATTTTGCTTCTTTCTGGAGTGCCTTAACAATAGCACTCATCAGAGCAATCTTGGCATCTTCGAATCCTTGATACTGCCAACTATTAAAGCGAACTGTTATGCATCCAGATACAGGAAGTCCGGTTTCGTCTTCTGCTGCATCCTCTGGATCCTCTTCGTCCCAATCATCCCAGTCAAAGTCATCTTCATCAGAATCCTCTGGATCTGTATCATCCTCAGAGCGTTTTGGATTCAATAGATCCTCCACCATCACTAAGATGCTGGACTTACCGGCACCCCAGTCGCCGTGTACACCAATAGAAACAGATTCCTTGCTTTCCTTGATGATAGACACAATGGTCTTAGCTATTGCTTGATTATTAAGGAGATCAAGTTTTGTTTCATTATCAGATAAGATCACTGTGTGCTGCCTCCCGAAGTTTTGTATATAGTCTGAACTATTGAACCGCGACGCTATACCCTTTCACCCGCCATAGGCAGCAAAGTAAGATGCTGTCCTTCCGGCAAACCTACTTTGCCAACGGTTGTATCGAGTGAATGCTTAGGTCATAGGGGATTACAGTCGTCAAACAATCATACTATTTGGGTATCGGAGCGGCTTCACCTTCAAAGACTTCATTGGCCTTTACCCAGCTTTGTTCTTTTACCTTCGCATTGCCTCTGATAACCGCCCCCATCATAATGTGAGAAAATGCTCCAATCTCACAGTGATGATCAATAAGTGCGCCGAGGTTCACAATTACGCTTTCTCCCAGTTTCACATACCGGCTGACCACAGCTTTTGCCCGAACTATACAACCAGGAGAAAGAACTGCCTCTGGACTAATATAAGCAGTTGGGTGGACAAGGATCGGAATACAATATCCGTTTTCTTTCAGCAGCTCATGATATTTCCTTCGATTCTCGTTGTTACCCATCGCGACAATTGCGGTATCGTATTTTGTACGGAGAGCAGGGATATCGAACACAGGGCCAATCACTGGGGATACCCACTTGGATGCTTTATCATCCAGGAAGGCAATGTCAGTGTAGCCTTGGAGACGGGCCAGCTCCTCAATCTCTGTTGCGAAGGTTCCTGCGCCAATGATGAGTAGTGAATGCATATCTAATCCCCTTATAGAACGCCAACCCGATTAAAACACCCACAGTATTATGGAGAATATCGTCAAATTCAAAATAGCCTCTCTTAGAAACATACTGAAGAACTTCAATAAGCAACGAGCAAATCACTCCGGTTGCAAGAGTCCTGAGAATAGTATGGTCTTTAAACAAGACAGGGCATAGGGCACCAATCGGTATCATCATCAAGATATTAAAGGCGATTTCCTGTTCTAAACGCATAGCCTTCCATCCACCTTGTGCGATAACAGAATATGTCCAAAATGGCCTCAAAATAGACATCTGGCTATCGTTGACTTGTCTTGTTAATACGGTGCTAACCAGTAGCAGAAAGATATAAGCACATAGTACAGCTGAGACGCTCTTCTTTATCAGGCTTTTATTTACAACAGCGTAAACGCAAACACCTATAAGAGCTGCCAGCAAGTAGTACCAGAAGCTAAAACTGAATGCACGAATCAAGCAGTGAATAAAATAGCTAATGTTTGTTCTCCCTTCTCACCGCATATTGATGGCTATTTCCGTTTTAACAGGTTTCTCATAATATGCATGAGTCCCTTCACCTGACTCTTATAAAAAATAAAGGAAAACACAATTGCTATAATCAAGCAAAAGATGCCAACAGCAACTGAGTAAAAGAACCATGTCATATAGCCATCAAGGTGAATCTGCGGTATCAATCTGGCGGCAAATACATAAATAGCCACCTCAATAGCTGAAACAAATAAACGCTTTGCTTCAAATTTCAGTCCTGACGCCTCTCCTATCAACCTTACGTGGTAATACCAAATGTACTGTACTGTCCTGAACAGCATTGAAACCAGTGTACCTACCGCAACACCGATCAATCCGAATTTGAACACCAGTATCACTGAAATTAAAATATTAAGTGCGGCTTCACCTATAGCTCCGTTTCTCGTCTGTTTGAAATGCCCTGCGGCATAAACGGCCGATTGATAAGGAAGTCGGATGCAATAAAATGCTTCTGCAATCAGCATTATGATTCCAAAGGTCGGCCGGAGATAATTTACGTCCGTAACGCCTTTCGTATAAATCTCTATAAAAGGTGAAATAACAATTGCAGCGGTTGAGAATAGAACTACAGCAACCTGAACCGTCAATGTTGAGCACATCGAAACGCGGCTTTTTAATGTTTCTTTCTCTCCTTTAGCAATCATATTGCCGAACGCAGGCTCCAAGCTAGAAGAAAAAATATTGACAACCTTTGAGCAGCCTGCAATTGCAAGATTGTATACAGAATAGACAGAAACCTCTTTAATATTTGCAAGAACTGTCAGTACAGCGATATCTGTATTCTTGTGGATGAAGAATGCGATATGCTGTGCAAGGCCATCCCATCTTTGCTTGAGAATTTCCTTTCTTGGCTTCGCTTTTTTATCAATGCTGTAATGTCCTCTAACGTAATAATAAAGAATGATTGGGCGAACCGCATAAGCCATTGCGCTTCCGATTTTAACAAGATGGATGCTGGCACCCAGTCTCACCAACATCACAGTAAATAGCATATTCAAGATCAGCGTTAGCGATCTAAGCCCGGAAGAAATATATTTTTTCTGATCAGATTGAACTAGAGTCTGATTCGTTATTCCAAAATAATACTGAATAAAAGTGCTGAAAGCTAGGATTACAATCAGAATGGCTGTATAGGACCAATCAAAATCTTTATTAACTAGGAGAGGGAACAAAACTGCCAGTATAGCTACATATCCTAAAAAAATATAGGCTACCTTCTTATAGAAATTATCGATAGCTCTATAATTCCCGCTTAGAACATCATTATCGCCATCAGCCAACGGCTTATAAAGGCTTGCTCGTCCTATGGCACCTATTCCTGATTCTACAAGGGCTATATAGTTCAGGAATTGCTTTATAGAAGAAACAAGACCGTTTACACTTGATCCAAACGCATGAATGATAACATGCGGGACAATAAAACTTGTAACCGTAGCAACAACCAGTTCTACAATCGCCCATATCAAATTTATGAGAGCTTTCTTACTTCGCATGCTTTAATTCCCCACGAAAACTTATCTTCTACTTCCGATATGGATACGCCTAATTAATACACAGAATAATATACCAAGTCCAATGTGGTCAACAATTGTACCAGTAATGGTTTGCAATGATTGCCTAAAAGAAAAAATAACTGATGAAGATAAATAGATATATGCTGCTAACCAATAAGAACTTCTATGATAACGGTTATAAAAAAACTTGACTATAACACCAACCACAATAAACACAGCGACGATCCCTGGGAGACCAGCTATTGCATAGCCGGTACCTACCAGAGTAAACGCATAGCCTTTATATCCACCTGTATGGACTGTATAATTAAACCAATGATCAGGATCGACTGTTTTTATTCCAATCAATATTGGTTCAAAAATCTCGGTAAATAGAGTTTTCCATCCAAGCGCGCCTTTTGTCCAAGAAAAATCCATAAGATACTGTAAGTTACGTCCTGCTGCGTTAAAATCAGATGTCAAAAAGTCATATAGCACATTCCCGGTACCCGTGTGAAGGATTCCTCTAAGAAAGTAGTGCTTTATAATCACGGATAAAACCATAGCTAGAATTGCACTAATTGCGACTATTGGAATATGCCTAGGTTTCAACACTTTCTCTGCAAAAAGTAATAAAACAACCGTATACCCAAATCTAAAGATCACATCTCGTTCACTGGTGAATAGGGTGAAAACTAAAGCTCCAATTCCTCCAACAATAATTATATTCCATGGAACAAAGCCATGTCTATCAAACACTTTTCCTACATATAATATGACAAAAAGAGTCATGAAGCGTACGATATGCACAGCATATCTAAAAAAGACATCTCCACTTCTCCGCATATCGACTTTCGAAGTATAACCTCGCGCACGCAGTATGAAACTAACAAGAATTGCTGCTAAAGCGCATATAATAATAACCCATTTAAGAATTCTTTCGTCATCTTGTTTTACGTCATTTACAACTTCTCTGTTTTCATATATATTGTCATTTTTCTTAGTTCCAATAACAATCAAGACAACAGTTAACGCAATAACAGGATATAATATCTGCTCTTTAGTATAGTTCCCGCTCCTGACTCCCGCTTCCCACAATATGGCATTAGCTGTACTATACAGTGTAAAGAAAATAGAGAACCAGAAATATGGATGAAAGAAATTAAAGCCACAGAGAATGCAAGCAATTAAAGCAAAAGCCCACATTGAAAACACATGAATACTTGCTGATGATGAGATTGAGATAATCAAAACAGCAACAAGTGCAGAGAATATGAGTACTATATACTTTTGTAACTCATTTCTTGTATAAACAAGCCGCATTTTATCTCTTTGCATCTTTAAACCTCTGGTTCCGCACTATCTTCGCAACTGGCATCAAGATTATTGCCAACACTTTATGTCTTGCGTTCTTTAGCCAATCTTTATCTTTCGCTAATAGGCACCCACAATCATACATAATCCCGTGCTTGACTCTTAGTTGCAGTGTTGGCGCTAAATCAAAGCTGAATTTCTTGACGCATGTATATCCCCTAGGGTTTTTTATTATTACTTTGCGTTTATTTTTTGTGAGTCCATCTGCTATATATTCACAACCACATAGTTTACTCCAGGAAGATACATAGTAATAGTTTTGCGTAATAGCGTACTGCATCCATGCAGGAGAAACAAATTTTTCGCCAGGATACTCAGGGAATCTAAACTTCTTAAGGATCTCCGTTTTATAGAAGCAAATCAGTTCAGTATTCAAATTCAGTCGGAGAAAAACATCAACCGCCGTGATATTCTTCATCTCTTTAGGAATCTCTCGTTTTCCCATCACAGTGCCATCAGGATTGTTGCGTAAGGCTAACAAGCCGCAGCATTTCGCATCGTATTTGACAGTTTCCAACTCTTTTAGTGCCAACTCTACAGCATTATCATAGAACCAGTCATCTGAATCAAGACACACAGCATACATGGTCTCCAGCAGATCGATTCCTACATTCAAAGCAGATGCCTTTCCTCCATTGGTCTTTTTCTGATAACTAATATGGATTTTTCCCTCTTCGATCCACTGACTCACAATTTCAGATGTATTATCCGATGATCCATCATCAATGACCAGCCAGATAAATCTTTTATCCGTCTGATTACACAGAGACTCATAGCATTTCGGAAGAGTATGAGCCCTATTATATGTTGGAGTCGCAATCGTCAATAATACATCTTTCATATCCTTAAATCCTTTCGATGCTGTAAAAATTATTGCTTCAAATCATATCGTTGCGGAAGTTTCCACTTATTACCGATATCAGTGTCAAAACTATCCGGATTATATCTCATGTAACCACTCGCATTGAAGAAGGTTAGTTCTCCAAAATATATTTGTCCATTGATGTTGTAAAGATCAACCCTGACATGTGGAAAATCAGCACTTAACCGCTCTGCAATCGTTATCATACTTTCAAAGTGATCAGGTTTTCTTGCATTTTTGTATTCTGCATCTCCTTCTCGAAGCACCGGAAGCCTATTAAAGTCTCTGTCAAAAATTGAAACCTGTACGCTCTTCCCAATCTCCCGCTCTCCCATTACATAGATAAATTCTACTTTGCCATCAAAGCAGAAGAACTTATAGTCAATCAAACCGGTTCCATCCTTGTAAGGTTCTATATTCTGTTCAAATATAATTCTATGATTCTTTCCTCCATAATATGGCCATTCTCGTCCACTACCTTTTGTATGAATCGATTGAAGCGTCCAATGTTTTGCTTGCGCCTTTAAGTGTTCAATATCTTCTGTATTCTTATCACGAACAACTACAACAGATGTCCCTCCGCCTCCTAATGTATCTTTCATCACGAATGAGGTGGGAATTACATTCCAATTAATCTCGTCTACTCCATTATAAACACCATAACAAGGAACAAGTATTTCCTCTAGCCCTTTTGATATTACATAATCCCTAACATCATACTTATCTACGCATTTTATCATCATTGGATCTCTGTAATATAATTTGTACCACTGTAGTTTCTCTGTAAATCTTTTTGGATTTTTCAGATTCAGTTGATTACCAGTTTTAATGAGATATTGAATCTTGAGCATTAACCTATCTGGAACAAAATCGAGCATTCGAAGAATTCTAACTCTTGTACTTCTCTTCTTTACTATTTTCTTATAGTCCAGCACGCTTGATTTCCCCCAAATACTTGCTAACCACAATATCTCTATCGAACTCTCGTTCTACTTTAACTCGTCCTCTTAATCCCATTTGTTTGCGCTCTTCCCAGCTTAGGTTTAAGAATCTCTCAATCTTTTCAATCAAATCATGACTATCCTGCTGCTTTACCACATAGCCATTCACACCATCATCGACAATCTCACGGCAACCGGGGCGATCCGTGGTAATAATCGGTCGCCCACAAGCACAGGACTCAAGAAGTACATTGCTCATTCCTTCTGGATAATAGGTAGGGTGGATAGTACAAGCTGATATTTTATGCATGCCAACTACATCGCTTATTTTACCGTGATACTCAATTATGTCTTGCTTTGTAAGCTCCTCAAGAAGTTTTTTATACTCCTCTCCCGCTCCACCACAAACATGAAATCTTGTAACCGGATATTTTGCTCGGATATACTTTGCAGCATCGAGGTACTGATCGATTCCTTTTTCCTTCATGATGCGTGAAATAAACACGAAATCGACAGTTTCACCTTGCGGATAATCCAGCAGAGGAAAACGTTCCAGATTGACACCGGAACCTGGGATAAGATCATACTTTCCTTTAATAACGTGATGTTTCAAAAGAAAGTCCCTGTTTTCTGTATTTTGGAAGAACACTTTCTGCGCTTTTCTAAGTCCACGCTTTAACAAGAATAGAGTAGGCTTTTGAAGTAGTCCCGGTTGTTCAACTGCCATACCCAAACCAGTAATATTAGCCACATAAGGAACTCCCAGGCTGGCACAAGCCATGCCGCCATATATGTTGGGCTTAATTGTATAAGTAAGAACAATCTTCGGATTAATTCTTTTGATTTGGCTTATATAATAGCGCAAGAGCTGAAGCTCTTTAATCGGATTCGTTCCATGACGTTCCATATTGGTTATAGTAACATTACAACCCATATTTCTGAGATTATCAACGCTGCCAGTATCACCAGCAAGTATTTCCACGTCATATTCCTGTACGAGTCGTTCGATTAGTTCACGCCTAAAAAGGAACAGGCCATTTGTAACATTGCTAATGATGAGTATTGTTTCTTTCATTTTGCTAATTACTCCCAAATAAAACCAATTCGATCTCTAAATATGGATGAAACGTTTTAGTATGTTTGAATGTATACGCATAGAAATAATGCCCGCTTCTTTTGGAAACATTATTCACCCAAATCAAGCACAATTATCATAGCAGGAATTCATTATGATTATCTCTCTTTCGGGGATGGCGAAGACCTGGATTTTCAGAGTCTCATTTCATGAAGTCAATCATATCATCCACTCTAAGCCTACTTACCACGACTTCTACATCGGTTTTGGTCAAAGGACTTAAATAATTTCTCGTTATAAATCAGAGTTGTCTAATTACCTTTGCCGGGCACCCCCCCACTAATACATCGGATGGAACATTCTTTGTTACAACGGAACCCGCTGCAACTACACTTCCTGTCCCAATTTGAACTCCAGGCAAAATAATTGAGCCTATCCCTATCCAAACACCATCTTCTATAACAATATCACCAGACAATGCCTTTCCTGCTCTTTTGCTATTGTCTCCTACTTCATGAGACACACAACACAATTTGACATCCGGACCGATAAAAACATTTTTTCCGATACTCACATGGCCATAATCACCACAGTGGATATGGCAAAAATAATTAATAAACGACTGATCTCCTATTGACAATCTGGTTGGATGATCTAAAAAGAATAGTCTCCGAATTTTGGCATTATTTACCTTGGCCCCTGCATAGTTTAATAGTTTCATTCTTAAGACATATGAGATAGGTAAATTGATAAGCCACATTAAAAAAGCTAATTTCATAAAACCTGCTTTTCCATTAAAATGTATGTCAGAAATTTTTATAGAACCGAATAGTCAAATTCTCTCCATGGTTTTGTTGTATCAACAGCAACCATCTCATGTCTGGCTCCGTTTTCTACCGGAGTTCGCCAATCTCCATATTGTTTATCTAGAACTTTTTCGTATTGTGCAGGGCACCGAATTGTAGTGCCCTCGAATGGCAGTTCAACATAAGAATCATATAATTCTGATTTCCACATAAGAGAAGGTAAATGCACCCTCGAAGAGGTCGCTCCAACTTCTTTAGTTCTACTCTGCACCATGGCACACGCATTTAAATAAGCCCACTTAATATCAATGATAGTCATACCCTGTCTTACACTCTTATAGTAGGGTATATACTGAACGTAATCTTTATTAGGAACCTCTCCGCGTTGCATTTGCGATAGTGCATCATGTCCTCGTATGCATTTCCAGAAAAACATTATAGACTCTTTCTGAATACGACGTTCTTCTTCCGAATCTGGGACATTAAACAACGGAAAAATATCAATGAAAATCCCTCTGTCATAATCCGGCCCAACATTTTCATATTCCCATTTGGTGAATCCTGTAGTATCGCTTCTTCTAAGTCTACTGGCACTTGCTTCACCATCTGTTTCAGTTAAAAAGCTTTGGAAGAAATATGGATACTCGCATTCGTCAGGGGCGACCTCCATAAATTTCTTGTAGTCTTCCCAAGGCAAAAAAAGGTCAATATCGTCATCCCATGGAATAAAGCCTTTGTGTCTGACAGCACCCAGCAACGTTCCCGAAGAAGCACAATAGTTCAAATTGTACTTCTTGCAAATTGCTTTGCATTTTTCAAGAAGATCTATCTCGACATCCCATATTCTTTTCAACTTGTTATCGCTCATACGGCACCTCACGAAATAACAACTTTAGCCCACTCACAGACTTCATAAAAACCTATGTGTTTATGAAGTGCTCTGGATTCTTCAGAATAGTAGAAGGAAAACACTTCTTTACCTTCAGAAAGAAGCTGTGAGCAGATTGCGCGCCATATTTCAGATGCATATCCTTTTTGCCTATATTCTTTCTTGACCAGCAATTCTGCAACAACAGCAATCGTTTCGTATTCAGCATTCGTGCAAGCGTGGGCGATAACCAAATTATCTATTTTTATTACAAGATTCCTCGCATATCCCTGTTGGTTACGCTCTTCCAATTGTCTGGATAATTCTTCGAATTTATAGGATCTTCCAATGTCTTCATCGTCATAGATTAATCTGACAATTTGATCGAAATCCTGTGTTTCTGCTGGTACAGCCAACCCATGAGGTTCATGATCTACCTGCTGTATCTGTGCTACCCATCCTCGTGTAATGGTCGACTTAGTTTTCACTTCCTTCGGCAAGACTCGATATACACGTTCTGCCGTCTCAGCAGTGCAATATAACATCGTATAATTATCGTCGCAGAAGAATTCCGCCAGTTCATCCGCATCAAAAGCATTGTTCCTTGAGTAAACGTGCAGGCATGAGTAATACTTCAGGAGAAGAGCCTCCACTTCATCATCTCTCGTCTGAAGATAGACGGATACCGTATCCGACTCTATCCCATATTTTAATAAATCTAAATACAGGTAAAGGCATGACGGATAATCATTCCCAATATATGAAATGATTCTCGTCTCATCCGCCTTTATGCACTTTGTTATCATAATTCTTAACCCTCGCTTGAATCTGCTGGGAACTCGATCTCGGAGAAAGGAGAATGTTGCTCTCTTCCTTTTTCATCAGGCAGCTTCATGTAATCGCCATAGATGTACTTCAAAACTGCATCGTAATCTCGGGAACTGAAAAATTTTTTTCCCTCGAAGAGATATTCCTGTCGATCTGTAAACCATTCTTTTGGCATACCATAACGCTCTGCCAATGGATTCTTCTTATATAATGTTCCTGTAGCGGGGAAAGATAAGCATCTTACACGATTGGGAGTAGTATTATGGCTTTTTTGAGCATATCTTTTATAACCATTGAACGGAACAGAAATCGGTATCTTTGATAACATCGTGAACCATATTTTCCAGAACCCCTTCGTATTAACTCTGGCGACTTCGGACCATAGAATCTTTCTCAGGCAAAAGCAGTGCCAATCTTGCAGAATCTGTCCTGGAACAGTAAGAGGAATATCATCCATAGGAAATACATCCACAAATATTCCAGTCTTACACTTCAAATGCTCCTGCCCTACACGGATATATTTTGTTCCTGTCCTACGGAGCTTTCCATACCCCCACCTATATTCCGGATCGGTATCGTGGTCCTGAAAATAACAGATTGACGAATCAAGCTCGTTGAGATGCTGCTTGAAGCGATCATAATCCTCGCGAAGCATACCGATGTCCGCGTCATCATCCCATGGGATATATCCTTGATGCCGTACCGCACCTAAGAGGCTGCCCCCAAACAGAACATAGTCAATATTGTTATCCCGACAAACACGATCAAACTCTACAAGCATATCCAATTCGACAAGCTGCATACGTCTAAATTGTTCAGGACTCAATTCCTTTGCTTTGCTCATACCGCACCTGCTCAGATTTCTGTATAATTGTGCCTATTAAAATCTTCGATAACACCTACGATGGCTTTAGATGTTTCTTCGCCTATATAGATATTATGTCGTCCACTCTCAACAGCCTTAGCAAAAGCAACAATTTCATATCGAATGCCTTCTCCATCCAACTGATAGAAATGACGTTTGTTATCCGCTGCGTTTTCAAATCTCACCTCGAAATAATCCGTCTTCCACCAAGGAGCTGGAACATAAATATAACCCTTTGTGCCACTAATGATCAGTTCACCTTCTGCTTTAGCTGCCTTTGCAACTTTCACAGACGCAACTGCTTTATCAAACACAAAGTCAATCTTTGTAAATCCATCATAATTTAGGTTCTTATCGAGAATCCTCGTCACGATTGATTTTGATCTATATTCCTTGCCAAGCAATTGAAATACCGGCAGCATAGCGGTGGGCCCCCAGGCACAGATACTGTTTTGTTTCTTACTTAGATTAACCCCCTGCTCCGTAGCGCCATCTGCAAGACTACTACATACAGCGTCAACAGAGACAATGTCGCCGATACGCCCGCTCTTGGCCACAACAAGGAGTCGAGAATATGCGGTGGAATAAGCTGTCTTGATTGCATCGGCAAGGACAAGATTCTTCTCATGCGCAAGATTCATCAGCTCCTGGCACTCTGATAGCGACAGTGCAATGGGAGATTCACAGATCACATGCATTCCTGCTTCAAGAGCTCTCTTAACATCAGAATAGTGATTATCGGGATGCGTAGCAACATACACCGCATCGACATTTTCCAAAGAATCTCCGCATTCCTTGTACTCTACGCCGTTGACAAACTTCATCTCACGGATGAATTTTTTACAGAGATTTCCTTCTCCAATTGTACCGATTATAAGCTTTCGTTTCTCTGCTCTAATTTCTGAGCTAGAAACGCCTTCTGTTCTTGGAAGATAAATGACTTTACAATACTCATTCAGGTAATCAAACTTGCCTTCCCAGTCTGAGCCAACAGTAAAAATATCAACATCGTATCGGCGTATATCGTCAATCTTCTGACCTTCATATTCCTCAACGATAATTTCATCGGCGATTCCAGTTGCTTTCACTGCAGCAATACGTTCGATCAATGATTGCTGATTGTTTATCTTGCCACGGGTCTTATCATAATCATCTGATGTAATACCGACGATCAAATAATCACCCAATGCTTTAGCTCTCTCAAGAAGTCTGATATGTCCGTAATGCAGTAAATCATACGTTCCATAAGTAATAACCTTAACCATGCTCATTCCCCGTTCAATACAGCCTTACAGCATGCCCCGCTTCTGCATATCCTTCAAGGCGTTAATCAGTGTCGTATTGTCTTCATGATTGAGATAGCCAATGTGCCCTACCCGGAAAATCGTGTTCTTCATATCGCCGCCGTTCGGGCAAATCCAAATTTCATATTCATCTTTGAGAATCTCGAAAATCTTATAGGCATCTGCATTCAAAGGATGTACCGGTGTAACTCCATTAGCTGGAGATTCAGAAACAAACTCAAACGGAAGCTCTTTAATTTTAGTTCTAAAATCTTCAGCCTGTGCCGCAACACGGGCAATTTCAACATCCGCGCCGCCAGCAGCTTCGATTTCTTTCAGTCTAGTATTTATCTGACGCAGTATACCCACGGCTGGTGTAAACGGCGTCTGACCACGCTCCATATTTTTAAGCACATCAGCCAGATTGAAATACATGGATTTTACCTTACGGTTTGTCACACGCTCTACAGCTCTTGGGGCTAAGATAATAATCGAGATACCGGGAGGACATGCAAGAACTTTCTGAGAGCCAGTGATCATAACGTCTGCGCCACAACGAGCCATATCAAAAGGATCAGCAAGGAAAGCAGAAACACAATCGCAAACAAAGAAGATGTTATTCTTTTTGCAGAACCCTCCGATCATTTCAGAGTCGTACAGCACACCTGTGGATGTTTCATCAATGTTAACAAGAAGGCCGGTAAATCCTTGCCCGTCATATTCATACAAACGCTCTTTGGTGAGTTTCTGTCCATGGTTGAGTTTGAGGATGGTATGCGGCACCTCGTGAATCTCACACAATTCTACAAAACGATGCCCAAAGCTTCCGCCATCAATTACAAGGACATTATCGCTCCCATTAAAACAATTCATAACCACAGCTTCCATTGATCCTGTGGAAGAGTTGGTCATAAATGCTGCTCTTGAGCCTTTCGGAGCTTTTGCGAATTTAAGCATCAGCTTCTCGTTCTCCAACATAACTGCAGAAAACTCAGGAGTTCGAAAATACGGCACCTGCTCGCCCCCAACAGCACGAACAGCATCACTACACATCACAGGTCCTACAGTGAAATTTAACATTTTTGTCCTCCTACAAAGTCTTTTTGGTAAATATTCATTATGTTTTTTGCCCTATATGTTCATGAGTAGTAATTCTTTTACTTTTCTCAGGCACTTTCATATAATCTCCATACATGATTGAAAGGAATTTGTCCCATCCCTTCACTGCCATGAATTGCAGCCCTTCAAATTGTATGTTTTCATATTCGCTAATGATATCCGCCGGATACCTTGCGTTTCCAACGCCCTTGTACGACCCGTTATATCTCGCTATCAGGCTTGCATTCTCATGATCACCCCATTGCGAAATTGAGTCATACCATTTCTGTTTCGTTTTTCTGGAGAATAATTTCCCTATTGCATGAGAACCAAACAGCATTACTTTCTTAGGAAGAGAAAACCCTTCGTAGATAACTTTCGTTTTAATCATGCCCTGCAGTAGTCTAAGTAGAAATACCTGGCGTTTTTCTTTTCGGGGATTTTCCGGGACATAATCAAACACGAAAAGGTCTATGCACCCCTCTGGTGGAAAGGCATTTTTCTTTGGATTGTCCTTTCGGGAAATACGCCTGATCCAGATGTCGAAAATAATCTCATATTGTTCAGGTAAACTATTCTCCGCCGCCGCAATAAACTTATTGAAATTCTCACGGTCAAGAGTCAGGTCAATATCATCATCCCAAGGAATAAAGCCTTTATGCCGCACCGCTCCTAACAAAGTTCCATCGCTGAGGGAATACTTGATGTCGTTTTCCCTGCAGAACTTATCAAGATCAATAAGCATCGGGAGCAGATACTGCTGCATCTGTAATGTGCCATATTCGTTATTAATATCCATTTATACTATCCTTCTTGCACTGTGAGAATTGCAGCAAATTCATTTATATTATTTACAAACTGCATGGTACCTTCCGCGTAATACAATCCATCCTCATTTTTAAACCACAAGCTCCTCATTCCAAGCTGCTGCGGAGCCTGAAAATCTTTCGCCGGATTGTCTCCAACGTAAACAATATCAGTAGGATTCAATCTCCACCGTGTTGTCATTATGCGGAATGCTATATCACAAGGTTTGCGAAATTGAATGCCACCAAGCTCATCTGTGATGATCACATCGTCAACCGAAAGCCCCAGAGCTTCCAGTTTTTTCCGCTGTCCTTCTGGTCTACCATCAGTAATGATGCCGACCTTGATGCCCTTCGACATCAGTTCTTCTATCACCTCTACCGCACCGGGATAGGGGTGAATGTCCGGCTTGTGAGAACGATAAGCTTCCAATGCTTCTGCTTTCTCGTTCTGCCTTCCCAGTTCTTTCAGCAGTTCATCAATGGCGGGTTTCCCGGCTTCAAAGAAACTCCAGAGTCTCTCTTCATATCCGCCGCCAAGATAGTCACTGATGGCCTTATAGCCGCTCCTGACATATTCTTTCTCGCTGTATAGCGTGTCGTCCAGGTCGAAAATAACACCTTTAATCTGACCCTTACCCTCTGTTATGCAAACAGACTGATCGAAACGGCTGTAGATTGCACCATCGGCAACCTTCTGTTCCTCAACCTCTTCACCATCCATAAGCTTCAGAATTGCCTCGGCGCTTCTCGCACCAGCTTTCATGGATAATGGTGCTCCGCCGCCAAACCGAGGATTGATTTCAATGTACCAATCGATTCCTTCAGCATCTCGGATAAGTTGTACTGTCATCGGACCGCATGGTTTGAAAGCAGCGCACAAGACTTTCGCTTCTTCAATCATTGTCTGGTCAAGTTCTATTCTTGTCTTAAGAACCTCTCCGGCTCTAACCTGCAGTCTTTCACGCGGGACAATTGAAATCGGTTCACCATCCCGATCACAGAAGATATCAATTGTGTACTCTCTTCCGCTTACAAAGGGCTGTACTATGTAGTCCTCTACTTGTCCAGCGTATACTTCAAGTTCTTCTTCATTTTCTACCTTAAATGCATTGATAGAGCTACTTCCATCCTTTGGTTTTATAAAGGCAGGGAAGCCGCTCTTATATTCTTTCCAGTCATTAACCGGCATTGGGGCATGCAGTCCACAATCTACGAAAAACTGAGATGTGTTATTCTTGTCACGGCATATCCGAATCTTATCTGGTGCGCTGATCATAACTCGCGTACCTATTGCTTCGAATTGTTCCTTATTCTCAGAGAGAATCAGTAAATCCGTATCAATGGTGGGGATGAGGAGGTCAATATGATCAGCTATACAAATATCAAGAAGATTCTGAATATACCCCGGATCCTTCATCGCAACCACCCGGCGTGTGAAGTCACAATAGGCAAGAGCAGGGGCTGTCCCTGCCATGTCCGCGCCATAAATCTTCAGATCCTTATTCAAAACAAGAGCAGCATTGCGAAAAGCCTGAAGAAGCTCAATGCGCCTACCTACTCCAGTAAATAAAATCCTCATCAATTCTTCTCCGTACCCATGAATTCACCCATGGTCGCCTCTCCGGCTGCACTAATGCCTTCTCTTTTGAAGACAGTTTTCACCGTATCCATAATGATCCTCACGTCACCTTTAAATGTGATATGATCAACGTACTTTACATCCCAGTCGAATTTCTCTTCCCAGCTGATCGCATTGCGTCCATGCACCTGAGCTAAGCCGGTGAATCCAGGACGAACTTCATGCCGTCTTGCCTGGTGTGAGTTGTAGCGAGTTAAGTATTGAACCAGAAGAGGTCTTGGCCCCACAACGGCCATATCTCCCTTAATCATGTTGATCAATTCGGGCAGCTCGTCCAAGCTCGTGCTACGCAGTTTCTTCCCGAACGGTGTGAGCCTTGCTGCGTCCTGCGCCGGATCAATTATGCCGTCCTTGGGAGGAAGCATTGTCCTAAACTTATAGAGCTTAAATATCTTCCCATCCCTACCAGGCCGCTCCTGTGTGAATAAAACAGGTGATCCGAGTTTCACGCGTACCATGATTGCTGTAATAAGCAAAACAGGGGAAAGAACTATAAGTGCCCCAGTAGCAAGAAAAGCGTCCAATCCACGCTTAACAAAACGCTCATATGGGCCATAAGGCTTATGCTTACTGTCCTTTTTCCCGATTGCATCTGCTAAGACGGCAATTACACCGACAGCAAACGCAATCGCGATAATCCAAAGGATAATCCAAACTATTATCATCTATGTTCCTCAATCCATGTGATTGCCTAATACATGCTCAGCCTTTTTAATCTGACTACCCCAGTCATGCTCTGCCTACACTATATGACTACCTCAGTCATGCCCAGTCGATGCCTTTTTTTCTATCTACGCACCTAATTGATGCTCAGCCGACATGACTTTTTTCTATCTACATACCTGATGCATGCGGAGCAGATATGAATCTACGGTGCCCAGTCATACTCTGCCGATGTATTATCTCCCTATCTACAACCCTCAGTCATGCCCAACCAACATTACAAAAAGCACCTGTGAATGATCTCAATAATCCTATCCTGCTGCTCCGGCGTCATCTTGTTATCGCTCGGCAAGCAGAGCCCACGGCGGAAAATATCAGCTCCAACATCGATTCCAGAGCCTTTTATATAAGCATTTGTGCGGCCTCTGCCGTTCCCTTCGACCGTGACGAACGGGTTTGTTCTATATATCGGCTGCATATGCATCGGCTTCCAGATTGGACGTCCTTCTGCCTTAAAAGCAGCAATGGCTTCCAGGATCTCCTGGGGAGAGCTCTTTCCGCTAGCGCTGTGGTAGAGATAATCCTGCTCCCCTCGAACCATGGGAGCCATAGCATCTTCGTCGAGCAGACAACAGGAGAGCCAGAAGTTGGGCTCACTGTTTTCCTTATCGTAGGGATTCATGGTCAGAGGAAGATCTTTTAAACCTTCCTTGTAGCGCTCATAGATGGCTTTCTTCTGAGCAATGTGTTCATCCAAGTAAGGAATCTGGCCCCGGATGACGCCGGCCACGATGTTGGAAATTCGGTAGTTATATCCGATCTCTTCATGCTGATACCAAGGTGCTGCTTCTCGGCTCTGCGTGGACCATTTTCTTACCTTATCTGCGTCCTCCTTGCTGTCAGTCAGAAACATACCGCCAGCAGAGCCAGTAATGATCTTGTTCCCATTAAAAGAAATACAATTATAATCCCCAAGGGTGCCGGTCTCAACCCACTGGCCGTTCAACCTGAACTTCGCACCAAGGCTCTCCGCCGCATCTTCCACAATCAGAGCTCCGTGCTCGTTCGCGATCTGTTTAATGGCTTCCATCTTCCCTGGAGTACCGTACAAATGGGCAACAACGATCAATTTCGTGTCCGGATAGAGCTCGAAGGCTTTCTTCAGTGCTTCTGGATCCATGTTCCAGGTATCCCGCTCGGTGTCGATGAAAATTGCTTCACCGTCCTCATAAGCAACAGGGTTGATAGATGCGTCGAAGGTGACATCAGAGCAGAACACACGATGGCCCTGCAGAGTGCCTTGATTAGGCCTGGCCTGGCCGTAGAGCTTTTCACCGGCCAGCTTGGTCGCTAGATGAAGAGCAGCGGTTCCAGCAGAGAGCCCAACCGCGTATTTACAACCTACATATTTCGAGATCTGACTTTCAATCTCATCAATGTTGCGGCCTACAGTGCTGACCCAGTTAGTCTGGATGGCATCGTCCACCCAGCGTTGCTCGTCTCCATGCATGGTAGGGGAAGAGAGCCAAACGCGGGATTCAAAGGGTTCCAGTCCCCGGAAACGCGGGTCGGTCTTGATATCAATCATGTTGTTTCACTCTCCTCAGAAGAAGCTGACATCTTCGCCAGTTTGTTCCTTGTGCTGCTCAGCCCAGGCTTCATAGCCCACATAAGCATTGCTACTGGGCTTGACCAGTTCGATCCTCATACCTTCAACTCGTTTGATGTCGTATCTATCCTTAATAGACCGAATTGCTTCTTTTCCGCTTTCGTATTCCGTTATCTTACCATTGATAATCAGAGTCACCTTACCGTCGGCCAATTCCAGCAAACTTGAAACCGGGACACGGCCACCCAGGTTTGTAAGATAACCAGTATAATCCTGGATCTCCACGCCAGCAGCTTCACACTTTTCTCTGATTTCATTACGTTTTTCCGCAGTCAGGTTCGGATCCGCAATGAACACTGCCCGGACAGATGCCAGCGCTTTGTCAAAATCTGCTTGAATAGGGATACCATTAATCGTCTTTCCGGAGCTCTTTTCATCCACAACAACCGAGGCTCGGAAAGGGGTATCCTCGAGATGATTGATGGCCTTTCGTGCTGTTTCTCCGGCGCCAATCACCATCGTAGGCACAGCAGGAGATTTCCGGCTTGCCGCCTTTTTCTTTTCGACGAGCAAAATTCGATATCCGAAACGGATCAAGGAAACAAAAACAAACTGAAGGAGCGCACCGATGATGTAATACGTGATTGGCATCCTACGGATGAACAGAGCCGTTCCGACAATCTGCACAACTGACGTACACAGGTTTGCCAAAATGATCCGATTCATATCGTTGATTCCTGCATAACGCCACATCCCACCATAGAGACGGAAAGCCGCGAAGACAGCAATGGCTAGAACCGTATAGAATGGAGCGAATTGCCAGAAAGCCGTAAGATAATAGGTCACTGTGGGCCTGAACTCGAAATTTACATAAAATCTGACCAAAAGTGCAAGAAGATATGCAGCATTAACTGCAATGATGTCTAAAAGTGCAACCCACAAATCCTTAGCAAGACTGCTCCATATTTTTTTCACTTCAATCTACATCCTCTCAGTAATCAAATATCAATGGTCAATATAATGTTTTTACTCCAGCAGCTATCAATTCCAATAAGTCTATATTCAAAGAGTTCGCTACCAGCACGAGCTTCTCGAGATTTCCAATGTTCTTCCCGTTTTCCATGCGGCTAACATCGCTTGCATCTACGTACAACCTGTCTGCAAGATCTTTCTGTGTCCATCCACGCTTCACACGTTCTTCTCTGATTTTACGTCCTAACAATTCCGCTACAATCTTTTGCATATCACATTCTCCTCCTCAGGTTTAGCCTACCCAGTGGAGAAGAATATGTACATGATTATTTCTGCAAGTTGTAAAGACAGCAGACAGGCTTTATCAATACGTTTGATGCTAACTTCTTCCTATGCCCAACTGCCGCACGGACGCTAGAATTGGCGCTGCCAGATTCGACATCTTCCAGTTTACGTTCATAATGGTGCTTCCTGGGCAACCTGTCTGAAGAGTTACTGCACCTCTAATAAGGTCTAAAAATGCTTGTAATTTTGGCTTGTTTGGTTTATAATTCAACCATAAGTGGCAAGAGGTCCGCAATCTGCAGGTCGAAGCTCAACATTATCGAAGAATTGTACATTTAGTGCTGCACATCAAGATACAGTCAATGATACAGTTCCTCACATAGAAATCCAGATAATACAACATCGAGGGGCCTTTCTCAATACAATGGTGCAGCACTTCGTTAATGTTCTCTGAGTATCATTGATACAAATGGCGGCTTTATCGAAAGATTTTCCATATTTTCTTAGTGGACACTTCTAAAAGCGCTCGTAAAAAACAATATGTGTGAACGGACTTCCCATGTACTGGGACGTCCTTTTCTGTTGGCAGAAATCTTCAATGCTCATATAGCTTGACTTTATTTGCCTTCAGAGCGTATATGCCACTACCCAATCAGATCAAAGGAGGTACCAGAATGGAACGGAAAATCATCACCATCCAAACCAACACCCAGAAGAAAGGAAAACTCGATCAGCGTTCCTTTCCATGCCAGATCCTTGAATTCGAGAATCAGCGAATCTACGTCCTGGACGATACAAAGCGTGATCTTGGACTCAAGCGTTTCGACATAACTGTCGGATGTAGAATCATCGATGATGGGGTCTGTTATCCCATCCAGAATATCTTCTACACAGAACGACCTGCTCGCCCATTCCTTGTAGTCCATGCTGACTTCACGATCTAAATGGAGGATCTTTTGATGGACAACTCAATCATCACCATCACGCCCAAAGGAGATACGGAGCAACATTCGTTCGAATGTCAGCTCGTCATAATCGGTAATGACCGGAACTATGTGCTTGATAACACTTCTCAGAACCTGTCTGATCTCGCTCCTGGCTGCAAAGTCTTTGACCAAGGTGTTCTTTACCGCATCAAGGAGATCTGGTACTCACCTGATTCCAGGTATGCATTCATCTCCGTGTACCGTGACTCACCTGTCTGATCTCTCTGTTCGGAGGACGTAACATGGAACGCAGAAGCATCATCATACAAACTTATTCTTCGAAGCGGGGCCAACCTTATCAACGCAATTTCGATTGCCAGCTAATTACAATCGGAAACACGAGAACCTATCTGCTCTTTGAAACCAAACGCAAATTGACTCAACGTCACATTACTCTACGTTATGGCAATAAGATCTTCGACGATGGAAAAACATACTTCATCCGGGATATCTGGTATTCACCCCGTCCAAAGTATGTCTTTATCACTGTTCACGCTGGATTCAATTTCTAAATTCATTACGCAACCCTCTGTCTTAACCGCCCCTCGAGGGCGGTCTTTTTTTGCGTTTTGGGGCTTTACTCATACGTTTGATGTCTATGTAAAACTTCGTCCTGAAGCATCAGGCGGCAATTTATAGGGGTGACCAGATTTGACATTTCTTGGATTAATGTTCATTTGCTCCTGCAGAAGTGACCTGTCTGATACCCTTTTTGTCCTGGTCACTTGTAGTTTTTCGACTTTTTCTTTGTCTTATCTGGTCGTTACTATTGCCGTATCGCCTTGTTTTTCAAGCAAAGCATTCAACCTCTTTACGCCCGTCGAAGAATCGGACCAGCAGTGCCAGAAAGTAACTGACGTTGACCGCGATGATATCCAGCAAAACAATCCACAAATCTTTAGCTACCAAGTTCCAGATCTTTTTCAATGCTCTCCCCTGCCTTGCTCATATTTTTATTGTCTCGCAACCAATACATTCATGAATCCGAGAGGACAAAATATCCTGAGTTTCAACATAAACGTCTTTGAGGCGATTCAGTCCGTTCATGACCCAGATATT
Organism: Clostridia bacterium; assembly: GCA_017476605.1. Lineage (GTDB taxonomy): Bacteria > Bacillota > Clostridia > Christensenellales > Aristaeellaceae > Ventricola. The sequence continues at coordinate 1,030 of JAFUZM010000223.1, read as the reverse complement.
GAAAGTTCCTTTTCCAAGTTTGTAAAGCATTAAAACCAGAAGCTTTTTTGTGTTTTTCATCCCAAAAGGCATAACTCCGCCATTCCAGGCGCTTTTGCGCCATGGAAATCACGTGCTATATCTCATGATTCAGTCAGCCTGCCAATCCGGTCAGTACTGCGTTCATCATGCCTTTTCTTCGGCGTAAGGATGTTCCTGAGAAGGCCATGCAATGATCTTTCTTTCGCAAGCCTTTCGTCAGTTACGACCCAATCTCATAAAACATTCGAAGTCGTTTTCAGTTTGGAATACAGAGTGCTCTGCGTTTCATCCAGACTAAGGCTCCTCACGCTTCACAATGTCATATCCAACCCAGACCGTCCGTCTGCCATGATCAAATACAAACTCGATGCAGCAGCGTTTGCGTCCTCGATCAATCTTCGTGATCACACCCTGAACATTTTCCCACATCGGATCTTCCAATCTGCACCGGTCACCCACCTGAATCAACTGTACCGTTCCGATCTTTCCGTCCAATTTATATAGCATTTCAGCAAAGGCCAGATCAGTATTCGTCAGCTCCCCTGTCCCAGGAATCGGATGATTCCTTGTATATTCAGCCGAGGTGTAATTGGGCTCTCGGTATATAGAAACAGGTAACCAGGAAGCCAGTCATGTGTGACATCCACGCATTTTCCCCTGATCCATTTGCGCTGGGTCATTTTCGGGTAAATGCATCGATATCCCATCGTCTTTTCAATCAGAAGAGCAATCTCTTTGCATCGCTGTGTTTCGCAGAATAGACAGTAAGCATGCATACCGCCCGCCTCCGTGTGCTCTAGAGAAGAAACATTCCCTGTCCCTTCTTTCCTCATTAAGTCTGAGATTCACCTGGATCACTTAACGAGCGTGTTTCATTTCTTCTGCCTCTTCTGCTGCTTCGTTGACTTCCTTTGGTGAATGGTATGTCGGAACAACCAGTTTCAGTGCTTTCTTGCATGCTGCATTGTCATAGGTGTCCGCCGCATCCCTCAGAACAGTCAGCTTCGCA
>JAFUZM010000222.1 GCA_017476605.1 Clostridia bacterium | reverse complement strand
GGTTTTCGAAAGGATTAGCCAACAAAAAAGTTATAAAAACCGAATATTTGAGTTTTTATTCCCATTTCCGTTAACTTTTCAGTTAAATTGTAGATTCAAATAATCTGCGCAAAACGGTTCAAAAAATTAGCAGTTCTTCACAGGGTTGAGCATACTCCATTATAAACGATACGTATATTTATACGCAACTGCTAAAATAAGTATTTTTGAGATGAATGCCTGACCGTTTTTCTGTGGAAACACAAGACGGCTTTGATTGACCGATCCCATAAAAGCTGCTAAGATAGGGCAAATCACAAATGAACATGATAAGAGGCCGATATGAGTGTTGTCTATTGCGCGTTCATCCTTTTCTTCTTATTTATATTAAAGGGTGCAGATGCTGAAAAAGTCCGGTTGAGCTCCACAAAAGGAACGTCAGCGGAGCGGATCTACGTTCCTCTCCTTCTGATTCTCAGTATCCTCCTGCTTGTGTTTATTTACATTTTGCCCCTGCCGGGGATCACGTCCATGAACGGCGTAGAGGCAAGAGGTGGGATGGAGGCTGCATTTCTCAGTAAGAATGGCGTTGACTCCAACGGTATATGGCCTGTTCTGGCCCGGTATTCAACGCTTTATACGGCCATTTTAAGACCGCTTGAAGCTGCCTTTGGCATTTCGCCAGCCCTGCTCCATGCCCCCGCCATATGCCTGCGGATTCTGGCGCTTCTTTCGCTGGCGCTCATGGCTGCAAGACGCCTGGGAGGAAAGATGGCCGTATCCGTGCTCTTTTTCCTTGGCGCAGGCGCCGCCTGTCTTGCCGGCATCGTGACCACAGAGGCTGGCCTGATGCTCTCCCTCGTTCTCATGGGAACAGCCGCTCTGGGGATGGCACTTCTTAAGCCGAAGCCTGGGATGCTTTGGCTCTTCCTTTCCATGGCGCTCTTTGGACTTTCCGTGTATACGCATCCGATGGCGCTTTCCTTTAATGTGCTGTTCCTTATGCTTTTCTTTGTCCTGCTTTTGAGGAGAAAACAGCTGAGTATCCCCGTTTGCATTTTCAGTCTGGCTGTTTTCCTGGTCATCGCGCTTCCGGCAATTCTGAGCGCAGCTGCAAGGACCTTTGGTTTTGATATGACCTGGGGGCCCTTTACGATTTCCGGCAGCACGATGGTGCAGGAAATGCACGTCTCCCCGGAACCGGAATTCCTTTCAAAGGGACTGCTTCAGGGCATTGTCCGGGCACTGGAGGCGCCCCCGCTCGTCCTTTCGGTGTGGGCACTGGGGGAAATCCTGCTTGTCAGAGGGAGCAGAAGGGCATCCGGCTCCCAAAAGACGCTGCATATCATGCTGAGTGCATGGCTGCCGGCAGCCATCTTTACGCTGGGACAGGCGGGAAACCATTTTGAGATGGCGCTGTGCCCGCTTCTCATCCTGCTGGCCATTCGTGCCGCTGAGGCTGCCCAAAACGGGAAAGCCGGAGTGCTTCTGGCGGTCATTCCCCTGTATGTGGCGGTGATGGCTTTGCTGGCGCCGATGGCGGGACAGTCTCTGACAGCAGAGGAACAGACACGAAACGGACTCTACCGGGCACTTACCGATTCCTACCGGATGGATTATGACGAATACTATATCGGTGCGGATGATGAGAAGATGGCGGAGGCGATCTGGCCTCAGCTGATGCTTGCCCACGGGATTGACTATGCCGCCTGGCAGGAGGAGACGGACCTTCTTGATGCCGAGGGGGAACATACAGACTGGTACTATACGGAGCGGTATTTCTTTCTTTCCGATCCGGAAGCGTTTGAACCGGATCCTATGGCCTGCAGCGTCTATGTGATGCCGAAGACCTGGCAGGGATATTTTTCGGAGGAGGAGTATCTGCTGTATGACTATGAGGATTATTTCGTTGCCTATCCGCAGTACTGGGCAGAGGAATGATTCAAAGGGAGGTGATCACCATGCAACTTGTGAAAGGCTTCGTTTCAAATCTCAGGCATACCCTGTACTGCCTGTTTCTTGCGCTGACATTTGCCGCATCTCAGTACTATCTGATTGAGGATTACTTTGCGTTTTCCCCGGCATACTTTGGTGAGGTTCTTCTTTATTATCTGGGCTTTGCACTCCTTGACTATCTTCTGCGCTTGGGCATCCGGACCTGTTCTCAATTGGCAGGGAAACGGACCTGGTGGGAGCGCAGAATGAACGGGAAAGGCGCCGCGATGCTTACAGCGGGAATCATCTTTCTTTTCTGGCTGCCATCCCTCATTTCCCTGTATCCCGGAACGGTGATCAATGACACCTGGGGGCAGATGATGCAGTACGTTGACCTCATGGATGGAGCCAATGCGCTGTATGATCATCACCCGGTGCTCTCTACCCTCATTATGGGTGGCCTGATCACGCGCTTTGAAGCGCTGACCGGGGACTGGCACCTTGCTTTTTTTCTCTATGTTCTGGTGCAGGCCATGGCGACAGCCCTTTCCTTCGGCGCCGCAGTGGTCTATGCACACCGGAAACTTCAGATCGGGGGCTGGGCAAGCTTTCTGATGTTTGCGATTTTCTGCCTGCTTCCCCTTTATCCGGCCAGCATCCAGACGATCTCAAAGGATGCCCTTTCGGCATGGGCATTTGTGCTGTTTGCCCTTCTTTTTATGGAGGCGGTACGAAGCCGCGGGGAATGCCTCAGGTCTCCGGGCTATATTGCTGCCATGATCGTGACGGCACTGTTCTGCTCGCTTACCAAAAAGGTCAACGTCTATGTCATTTTACTCTCTCTTGTCGTGCTGCTGATTGGCATTCCCGGGAACCGGGGATTCTTGCTGATCCCGATGCTTGCAATAGCCGGGGTAATGTTCTGCCTGGTTCCGGCTCTATTTGCACATTTTCATGTGGAGCCGGGCGGAAAACAGGAAATGTTTTCCATTCCGTTCCAGCAGACTGCGCGCTATGTGAGGGAGCATCCCGAGGATATGACAGAGGAGGAACAAAAAGCCATTGATCATCTGCTTGACCTGTCGGATCTTGTGGAGCGGTATAATCCGGTTTCCGCAGATGGCGTCAAGGGATTCTGGGAGCTTGGGGAAACGAAAGACTATGTGGAATATATGAAAGCATGGGCGGCGGAGGGCATTCGGCATCCGGTCAGCTATCTGGATGCGCTGAATGCCATGCTTGCCGGCTGGTTCTCCTTTGAGGAATGTGATCCGGTCATGGATATGAGCGGGCACTCTCAGCTCAACGCGGAGTTCTTCTCGGAAAACGTTACGGAACGAACGGGCATCTTTGCGACGATGGCGGAGGCGTTTATGGAGGAGGTCCACAGCCTCCATCGGAACCCCGCTCTGCGGCTGTTTTTCACCTATGGCTTTTATGCCGCCATTCTGCCGCTGTTTGCCCTTTCCCTGACTCGTGAAAAGAAAAACGGTCTGTGGCTTGCCCTCCTTCCCATGTTTGGAACACTGATTCTCGGCTGCTTTCTGGCTCCGGTGTCAACCTATTCGGAGGGACGGAGGTATCTGTATCCGCTGACCTATACCATGCCGCTGGTACTGGCTTACTGCATCTATGCGACGAAAAATGCGGGACAGGCAAAAGCAGATTTGCGGGAATCTGGCGGGGAACCAAGGTATTAAGCGAGAAAATGGACGATAAGAAGGGGACTTCAACATGGGTATTTTCGATATTTTGAGGCGCAACAAAGAAAAAGAAAGATCCACAGGATCTGTATGTCATTACGTTCAAGCCAAGTGGTGCACCGATGCTGGACGATAAGCTGCGCTGCTGGATCTTCACAAGTGAGGAAGCCTATCGGAACACGATTCAAACCGTGCCGGCTGACTGGCGTGTGAAGAGGGAGGAGTTGGATCTTGTCTGCGTCAATGCAGCTCAGGCTGACGAATTCTTCGGCAATCTTGTCTACCGTTATGGAATACAAGAAGCCGTGATGGATACGCCGGATCACGTCATTTCAATCGCGGAGCGCACAACCATACCTGCGGAACACTTTAACCGTTCTGCAGAGGGGCACGAGGTGGCAAATCCGGAATTTCGGATTGCGTGCATGCGGTATAATCAGGTGGTCTATTTTGATAAAATCGGATGTACGATCGAAAAATACAGCCTTATGGAACGCTATTTGAACGCACTAAAGGATACAAAGGTCATTCTGCCGGCAACCGGTCCAGGAAATCGCGGTGACAAAATCTGCCTGATGCAGGCAGCCTGTGGACAGTCTTATCATATTGCGTATACAGATCATGAAGCGATTCCGGATGCATACCGCAAAGACGGCTATCTTAATGGCGTTGTGCAGCCGTTGACGGCGATTCTTGCAAGTGCCCGGGAAAAGGGACAGTCTGTGCTTGTAAACGGCTATAGCCGGGGTGGCGGGATCTGGCTCAGAGGAACTGAGATGGATGTGCTTGAGGAAAAGATGACGATGGACGAGTACATAAAGAAGGCCCGCGCAACGGATCTTTTCTATGCAGCTGAGGCCTGGCGGATGGGCCAGAATGTTCCGATGAATCTCAGCAAGGCTCGTGAACTTTATGAAGGAGCAGCGGAATTGGGCATGAATGCGGCCATGAACAATCTGGCGGTGCTGATACAGAATGGATATGACAATGTACCGCCCGATTTGCCTAAAGCGATGGCATGGTATGAAAAAGCGGCTCCGAATAATGCGATGTCTGCCTTTACGCTGGGAAGAATCTATGACGGGAGCGGACTTGTGGAAACAGACCTTTCCAAAGCAGCCGGTTACTACCAGATGGCAGCAAAACTTGGTGAACCGCAGGCGATGTTTAACCTTGGTCATATGTATCTGAATGATGAAGGTGTACCAAAGGATGAAGAGATTGCGATGGAGTGGATTCGGAAAGCGGGAGAAGCCGGGAATCCCTCAGCGGTAGCAATGCTGGCAAAGCAGGATGCATCCGGGAAGCCGTAGACACAAGAAGCGGTGGTTAAAGACGGGTTCACCGCTCTCTAAGGCACTGCGGGAGGAATCCAGGGCGCCGGGAACCGGTGTATACGGGAGAAAAAGGTCGAATTCATGCAAGAATCGATCTGAAAATTGGAAGAAATGAATAAAAATACAAAAAATGAATAAAATTTCATTTTTAAGTATTGACTTTAGCGCGGTGAAGTGTTATCCTAGTGCCGTTCCAAGCAAGAAAACCTATTTTTGGAGGAAATCACAATGAAAAAAATCGTTGCAATTCTTGTCGCGCTTTTGGTGATGTGCACGGCAGTTGCGCTGGCAGATCAGCTGGCTGATATTCAGGCAAGTGGAGTTCTCAGAATCGGCTCCAATATCGCATTCCCGCCCTATGAGTTTTTCTGGACCAATCCGGAAACCGGTGAGGAAGAGACCATCGGCTTTGATATGATGCTGGCCAAGGGCATTGCCGAAAAACTGGGTGTTGAGGCAAAGGTTGAGGACATGCAGTTCTCCGGACTGATCACCGCGCTTCGCGCTGGCGAGCTCGACTGTATCATCTCCGGTATGGCGATCAAGCCTGAGCGTCTTGAGGTTGTGGACTTTTCCATTCCGTATTTCTCCGGTGAGCAGATCCTGCTGGTCCGCAAAGAGGACTATGACAAGCTGAAGACCGTTGAGGACATGGCTGGCCTTAAGGTTGGCGCTCAGACCGGATCTCTGCAGGCCGGAATTCTTGAGGAGCAGTTCAGCGCTTCTGAGGAATACATCATTGACAACCCGAACATCCTGGCGCTTGACCTGGTTCAGGGCAATATCGACGGATGGCTGATTACCGATCTGGTTGCAAAGCAGTATATGGCTGCGTATCCGGATACGATGGAGATCAGCGAGGTTCCGGTTGTGTATGACAGCTCCGCCGGCATTGGCGTCGCCATTGCAAAAGGCGACAATGAAACGCTGCTGGCCGAAATCAATGAGTACATTGAGAGCGTTCTCGCAGATGGCACATTTGCCGCTTGGGTCGATGATGCCGCCGCCAAGTCCGCAGCTCTGCTCATTGAAGAGGAGTAATTCAGTCAAATGCACTGACTGTCTCGACGCTTTCGCCGAGACAGTCCTTTTGTGTATATCTCTCTGAGGTGTTGTATGGTCGATTTCTTCAAAATCTGGGAGATTTTCATTACAAAATTCTCCGTCTTTATGGATGGCGTGGGGGTGACCCTGGAACTGGCGTTCTTTACCGTTCTTCTGGGTTCCCTTCTGGGCCTGGCGGTCGCGGTTCTTCGCCGGATCCCTTTCTGGCCGACACGCATTCTTATGAATTTCTATGTGGCATTTATCCGCGGTACGCCGCTTCTGGTTCAGGTATTGATCATTGTCTATGGTCTGCCCCAGGTGGGCATTCGCCTGCCCCGAATGACCCTTTGCGTCATTGCACTGGTGATCAACTCCGGTGCCTATATGGCCGAGCTCATCCGGGCCGGACTTCAGTCCGTGGATATCGGTCAGTCTGAAGCAGCGGATTCCCTTGGCATGAGCGCCAGTCAGAAAATGATCCACATCATCCTGCCTCAGGCAGTAAAGGTGACACTTCCGGCTGTCGGCAATGAGTTTATTGCGATCATCAAGGAATCCTCTGTACTGTATGCAGTAGGTGTGTATGAACTGACCTATCAGGCCAATAAACTGGCTTCGGTCAACTATCGCTATCTTGAGACGCTGATTGTTGCGGCGCTCATTTACTTTGTGCTGACCTGGTGTATGAGTCGGCTGCTTGCATTACTTGAAGGGAGGCTGCGTCGCAGTGAGCGAACCGTGGACTGATCAGGCGGAAAAGAAGGTTGTGGATTCCGGATCTATCGGGGATATCATGATGGAGCTGCGTGACCTTCGCAAGAGCTTCGGGAAGCTCGAGGTACTCAAAGGCATCAATCTCAATGTGCATCGCGGGGATGTGCTCGTGCTGATTGGCCCCAGCGGCAGCGGCAAGTCCACATTGCTGCGCTCGGTGAATCTGCTTGAGATGCCGACCAGCGGGCATGTCATTTTTGAGGGCATTGATCTGCCCAAAACCAGCAAGAAACAGCTCTGCCAAAGCAGGCAGAAGATGGGGATGGTGTTCCAGCAGTTCAATCTGTTCCCGCATCTGCGGGTTAAGGATAACCTGACCATCAGCCTCAGGAAAGTCCGCGGCATGGATCCGAAGGAAGCGGAGAAGAAGGCGCATGCCCTGCTGACACGCGTCGGACTTGCCGACAAGTGGGAGGAGTTTCCTGCACGTCTTTCCGGCGGACAGAAGCAGCGCGTGGCCATCGTACGGGCTCTTGCCATGGATCCGGACCTCATGCTCTTTGATGAACCGACGAGCGCACTTGATCCCGAAATGGTCGGTGAGGTGCTTGACGTCATGAAGGGACTGGCAGCCGAGGGCATGACCATGATGGTGGTCACCCATGAGATGCGGTTTGCCCGTCAGGTGGCGGACTATGTGCTGTTCATTGATGATGGCATGATTGTGGAGGCCGGAAAGCCGGAGCAGATCTTTGATGATCCTAAAGAGCAGAGGACAAAGGATTTCCTCCAGAAGGTATTATAAGAAGATGCCTGAGGGAAACTGTGCCCTCAGGTCAGAATAGAAAGAAGCAAGGGATCAGGCGTATCTTGTCATCATCTGTGCCTGAGCGGGCCCTTAAAGAGGAGAAAACAATGCTGAGTCAACCAATGGAATCCCTGAAACGGTATGTGAATCAGCCGAGCGGCACCTATGATGTTGAGGATGTCACGAGGGTGGCAGAAATGTTTGCCGAGGATTTTCGCTCACTGGGCTTTGAAGCGGAGCTGATTCCCGGCGAAAAGTATGGACCAAAGATGCGGGCGAAAATCGGGAAGGGCAAGCAGCAGCTGATGCTCATGGGGCACATGGATACAGTCTTCCCGCATGACATTGCAGTTCCCTTTACGGATCTTGGGGATGGGAGAGCCATGGGAAGCGGCATCATCGACATGAAGGGCGGCGACGTCGTTATGCTGTATGCATTAAAGGATGCGCTGCCGAAACTGGATCTTGAAAAGTACAGCCTCTGCGTGCTGCTCAATCCGGATGAGGAAATCGGCTCGCCGGAAAGTCATGCACTGATCTATGAAACCGCAAAGGAATCCTTCGCGGCACTGTCGTTTGAGCCCTCCGCCGAGGACGGCAGGCTGACCTGTGCCCGCAAGGGCGTGACATCGGTACGGCTTGACTGCAAGGGTATTCCGGGACATTCAGGCTCCAAATATAAGGAATGCGCCAGCGCCATCCAGGCCCTCTGTGCCCAGATCACAAAGCTGTACAGTCTGCGGGATGATGCGCAGGAGATCAGCTTCAATGCCGGCGTCATCAAGGGTGGAACGGCAGAAAACGTCGTGGCGGAGTTTGCCAGCTGTGCCTGCGAATTCCGGTATTTTGATGAGGGACTCAAAAAGCCCCTGATGGAGCGCATCCGGGAAATCTGCGCGGAGGAACCGGTGGCGGGGGTGACAACAACCCTGACCTTTGGTGCCAGCCACCCGGCCATTGACCTCAATGAAAAGAGCCAAAAGCTCCTTGACCTGGCACTGAACATTGCAAAGGGTCAAGGAAGGCATCTCTACCATGAAAGAACAGGCGGAGCCGGTGACATCTCCATTGCCGGTCAGGCAGGCATAGGGGTTCTTGACGGCCTCGGCCTTTCCGGAACCGGCATGCATCGGACAGATGAGACGGCCATCCTGGCCTCGCTTCCTGCACAGATTGAGCTGGCTTCCCAGCTGATTCAGGCAGTCTGCAAATAATTGCCTGCTGCGGCGTGTGTAGCGATCCCTTTCCCTGACGGATCTCCACGCTGTGATGGTTTTGAGGCCGTTTTAAACGGATTGCCGCAGTCGAATGAAACAAAACAGACTCACTCTGCTAATTGAGTGAGCCTGTTTTTTCTTGAAAAGAGTTTGGAGAAACCAAAGGAATGGGAATTCTGCGATGGTATCTCGAATTCATGTCAGTTCTTCCAGTATTTTTTGACTTCCTGTTCCGCTTCTTCCGGCTTCATGTCAAAACGATTCATAAATCCCACGATTGTGTCTTTCAATGAATGATTGAACTGTTGGGCTGTTTCTACAAACATTTCATGACTGACTTCACGTGCTCTCTGATCTACGATATATTTAATTCCTTCACACATCATGTTCGGATATCCCTCCTGCGTTATGAAGTCCTCCATAAACCGTTTTAGTTCCTTGGATCCTGTCAGTTCTACCGGGTGGAGCTTCTGCACTGTCTGGGAATTCTACGCAGGTATCTCAAATTCAAGTCAGTTCTTCCAGTATTTTTTGACTTCCTGCTCCGCCTCTTCTGATTTCATATCGAATTGCTTCATAAATCCAGCAATTGTATCTTTCAATGATTGATTCAAAATTTGGTAAGCTTCTACAAAGTTCTTATGCCCAGCTTCACGTGCTCTCTGGTCTACGATAAATTTAATTCCTTCACACATGTTCGTGCCTCCTTCCGGTGTCTTAAACTCCTCCATAAACCGTTTTAGTTCCTTGGATCCTGTCAGTTCCACCGGATGGAGCTTCTGCACTGTTTGGAAATTCTACGCAGGTATCTCAATTTCAAGTCAGTTCTTCCAGTATTTTTTGACTTCCTGTTCCGCTTCTTCCGGCTTCATGTCAAAACGATTCATAAATCCCGCGATTGTGTCTTTCAATGAATGATTGAACTGTTGGGCTGTTTCTACAAACGTTTCATGCCTCGCTTCAAGAGCTCTCTGGTCTCCGTAATATTTAATTCCTTCACACATGTTCGTGCCTCCTTCCGGTGTTTTAAACTCCTCCATAAACCGTTTCAGTTCCTTGGATCCTGTCAGTTCCACCAGTGCATTCATCGTGATGGGTGGGGCAGAACGAAAGAAGCTCTCATTTTCGAGGACGAATCTGTGCAATTCATCCGTACCTTGCCTCTCGTACTTCAGAAAACCAAGAAAATCCTTAGTTGGTGATGAAAACTGATCCAGAAGCTCCTCTGGCATCCTTCCCACATCCAGAATGTACATAGGATAGTCGCCGGTCGGGTAGCCATCCTCCCACTCAATAAGAGGTGGATCTTCCATCATGTCAAAGAGTCTTTTCGGTCCATCCCAAGGTTCCTTTCCATAGTAAATGACCAAGGTGATGGCACGCTTTATCTTGTCCGTCTTCCGAAATCGTCCTAAATACTCATTCCCTGTAATCTTTTGTTGTTCTTCCTGTGGAATGATCGCCTCTTCTGCCCGATGCTTCGCCTCTATGATGTTAATCTGCCTTCCGTAGTTGATTGTGTCCAGCAGCATGACTCTGAATGCCATCTGGTAATCAATCGTTGTCATATTTTCAAGACCGAGAATGGAAAGCAGTCCAATATCATCTGATTCCTTGCAATTATCCCTTGTGTTCTTAAGGAAAAAGCCCATCTTACGCGATAACTGTATCCAGGCAGACTCAACATCCCGTGCGTCCTTTAACGTCTTAGGATTAACCACATTTCGTTTAAAAACGACGATGTTGAAAAGCTCACTAAAGGCTTCATTCGAATCCCAAAACACCGATGCAGCAGAATCTTGAGGTTTTGCCTGTCCTCTCATTGTCGAGTGTGTTTGCCCTTTTCCTTTAGTTTTTGACTTACTTTTTGCCAACCTGTTGCCTCCTTCCAACGGGATTTCCTCTCTGAGTAACACTTCACTTGTCATACTAAATTATAACCGATTATCCCCTTACTTATCAAGGGCTTTTACCTGACCTTCAGGATCACAGATAGACGGTTCCTGTTCACAGTATTGTTCCCAATAAAGGGCTTTGGTATTTCGTTTATGGGAATAAAGAAATGGCCATTCGCCTGCAAGAGACGAATGACCATATTTAGTGGGACTGTGGGATGTTATGCCTTCATGACAGTTTTGCTGTTTTTCACTGCGATGATGTTCCAGGCCAGCAGGGCAACGCCAACGGCCAGGCCGATCAGAGTGGTGACCCAGTTGGGATCAATGAAGCACAGGGCAACCACGAAGAAAACCAGACGCATCCACATTGGAAGTTCATGCTTGAAGTAGCCGGATACGGCCAGAGCCAGGAAGTAGGTACCAACCAGAAGCTGAGCGGCACCAATGATGATTTCGATCACCGTTCCCTGGAGCAGAATGGCGGGATTGTATACGAAGACAAAGGGGCACAGGAAACCGACCAGTGCGAACAGCATTCCGCGCAAGCCTGTCTTCATGGCATCGGCACCGGCAATGCCGGCAGCGGTATACGAGGCAACACACACAGGGGGAGTAATCTGGGCCATGATGCCGTAGTAGAAAACGAACATGTTGGCAACCAGGGGACTGATGCCCAGGGACCGCAGTGTGGGCACGAACAGGGTGACACCTACCAGATAGGCAGCCACAGTGGGCAGAGCCATGCCAAGCAGCATGCAGCCGATCATGGCGATCAGCAGGGCGACGAACAGATTGCTCATGCCCAGACCGGCGATGACACCGGAGAGGTTGGTGGCCAGAGAGGTCTGCTCGGTCATGACGTCGATGATGATGCCGCAGGCGGCAGTGGGGATAGCGATTTCAGCGGCGGATTTTGCGCCGGCCATCATGCTCTTCCACAACTGCTTGAGACCGGCAAAGTTGCCGTCCTGAATGCCGTTGACGATATTGCTCCAGGCGTTTTGCGGGCCTTTTTCGATGAAGAAGCTGGCCACATTGCAGGCAAGGCATACGAAGATGCCGTACATGCCGGAGCGCATCAGGGAGAAGCCGTTCATGATGCTCACGATCAGCACCACAACGGGCAGAAGCAGATACAGACGGGGGAGCAGAGGCTTTTTCACTTCGATGACCGCATCCTCGCTCTGGTTGCTGCGGCTGGCGCGCTTCTTCGCCAGAGCGGAAACGAGGATAAACACGCCAAAGTAATAGGCAAAGGCGGGAATAATGGCGTCTGCGGCAATGCTTAGATAGTTTACACCCAGCATTTCTGCCATGATAAAGGCGCCAACGCCCATGATGGGCGGCATAATCTGACCGCCAGTGGACGCAACGGCCTCAATTGCGCCGGCTTCCTCAGGCTCATACCCGATCTTTTTCATCATGGGGATGGTCATGACGCCGGTGGTCGCGACGTTTGCCACAGCGGCGCC
>JAFUZM010000221.1 GCA_017476605.1 Clostridia bacterium | reverse complement strand
TTGTGGTCGGGGATGATGTAGAGGTGCGGTTTTGTTAGATCTTTGTTATCAATTTGGAGTGCTTTTAGGCATTGGATGTTCTGAAATGTACGGCAATATGGTCATGCACTGAGGGGCGGGCACCGAGAAGAGGAAGCCGAGTAGAGAACAACCAAGCGGAACCCCCGGGTTAAAGGAGGAAGCTGGCCATGAAGTGGACACACAGATACGAGCACAGGCTTGCGGCTGCCAGAGAGGATGCCATCGAGGTCATGAAGACCTACAAGCACGAAATCGATCTGGAGCGGACGCAAATGAACGCCAGCCACAACGGGTTCGTGAGACAGTGCCGTAAGCAGAACATCGACCAGCTGACTGCGGAGAAGAACGCCATCAAGGCAGAGGTAGTCGGGTGAGGCTGGTGTTGCTTGCCATTGGCGTGATTGTGGTCATCCTGGCGCTGGCTGGCGTGGCGTTGATTCTGATCGAACTGCTGAAGGAGAAGAAGGAACGGAGGGAGAAAAGATGAAGCGTCAGATGCGGAGTCTGACCTACAGGAACCTGATGGCGGTGATCCACAAGATCGAGTCAAAAGGATATGACTTTGAAGAGTCAGGGAGGCTGGCGTGGGGTGTGTTCGCCGAGTTTCAGAACCATCCGCAGGGGATGAGCATCGAGGAACGGGTCAGACGGATTCTGACGAAAGACGAATAGGAAAAGGAATGCGGAAGTATGGCTGCTGATTGGTGGCTGTGCTCCCAGCATTTTTTGTTTTCTGGAGGATTCTGGAGGATGTAGCATGACTCATGATTGTGGCAGCCTGAGGTGTAAAAAATTGGGCTGGAGGCGTTGAAATCCTTGACTATCCGGTCTGTATCAAGTACACTTTAGTATACTAGATGGGGTGTACCCATTTAGTGTGAATGAGCCTTGGAAGGAGGCGAACAAAGTCGGGAAGAATAGATGTAAAAACAAAGGAATACATGAAAACACACGAGCGCTTTGCTGCCATGTTTAACTTCCTGATTTATGATGGCAAACCGGTTATCAAGCCAGAGAATCTTGCTCCGTTAGATTCAACAGAGGCTGCAATCATAGACAGCAACGGAGTGGAGATTCCTGTACAAAAGGTTAGGGATGCTTTTAATGCATTGGAAATTTTAGAAGATGACCATGCAGTGTATGTATTGCTTGGAGAAGAATTTCAGTCTGAGGTTCACTACGCTGGGCCAGTTAAAGACATGGTTTACGATGGTGTCAGCTTCGTTGATCAGATAAAACAATTCAAGAGGAAATATCGCGGGAAAAAAGATGATGCGGAGATTGCTTTTGAGCCAGATGGGGTTAAGATAAAACTGACACATGCGGAGTTCCTATCTGGATTAAGAAAAGGTGATAAGCTGAAGCCTGTCATTACATTGATGGTCTATTTGGGCACAGGAGAATGGGATGGGCCGAGATCGCTACATGACATGCTCTACTTCCCGGACGAGAGGCTAAAGGCTTTTGTACCGGACTACAAGCTAAATCTGATTGTTCCAAGGGAATTAACAGATGGCGATTTTGCAAAGTTCGGTCCAGATCTTGGATTCTTGCTGAAGGTTCTAAACCACGGGGAAAAAGGCATCGCGGAAATGCTTGCAGAACCGCAATATCGTAGTGTCGATGGAGAGACGGCACTGATAGCGAACGGCATTGCGAAACTTGGTTTGGAGATTGTAATCAATGAAGGAGGTAAGGCAAACATGTGCAAGGCTATGAAAGAGCATGACCAAAAGACAAAAGTTCAGGCAGGTGTCGAACTTGCGCGTAGATTGCTCGGAGACAATAAACCGGAAATCGTAAGGGTCGTTTCTGATCAGTACAAAGTAACGCCTGAGTACGTAAGAACTGTCATGAGCAGCAACTCATCCGTTAGTGCGACAGCCAGATCATAACAGTCTCTTGAATCTACCCTCCAATCCCCATCCCATCTGTGGGGCGTGCGGAGGGTTTCTCTTTGCCTATACGGGGAGGATAGTCATTTGAAGATCTATTTTGCCAGATCTATTCGCGGTGGCCACGCCGATGTTGGGCTTTACCATAGAATGATCGAATACTTGAAGCAGGAGCACACCGTTCTAACAGAGCATGTGGGCGACCTTTCCCTGCAGGAAGCGGCAACGGATGTCGAGGTATATACGCAGGATACAGTATGGCTGCGGGAAAGTGATGTGGTTATTGATGAATGTTCCAATCCCTCTCTCGATGTGGGCTATGAGCCGGCCTAGAGTGGGATGAATAAATCGTCAGACAAAGTGTTACCAACGAAATGGAGTAATGCTGGGGGTTCACAGTATCGTAGAGGATTATGTCTTGCTGCATGACATGCACATTGAACTTTTCAGGTTTCCTCTTGGAGCTCCTGACTTTTGTACATGTACCTTTAAGAAGTACGTGGCAAGGAAAACGATCACCATGACCGGCGACATAGGAGCCCGGATCACAGCGAATAATTATGCACCAGGATGAATAATGAGAACTGGAACACGGACGAATAATTCTCAATTGTGCTTAACATTTTGACACAAAAATGGTATAATCCACAAGAATTGTATATGAATGCACTATCTCATCGTTCTTGTCCGTGAATGACATCCAAATCTTACGAAAGGAGCTCATCATCCAGTGTCTGAGTTTTATGATTCCAATATGTCAGAGGAAAAAAAGATGAACTCCACAGAAGAATCTTCTGTCAAGCCAAACCGAAGAGTTCGCCAGAATACAAGTAGCACTACCAGGACATCATCCTCCACAAATTCGGCACGCGATTCAAGGCAGGGTACCTCACCTTCAAGTCATTCTCCAAATAAAGAAAAACAGAGTCAGAAAAAGAAACCGAATATTATCATCGTGGTTCTTGGTACCATTTTCTATCTTTTTCATGCGCTCGTTTCCACGATTGGCTCTTTCTTTTCGAACCTTATCGCTCGTCTCAGTGGTTCTCCGATGCCAAGCAAAAAAGGAAAATCAAAGAGCAAACTTTCCTCAATTTTGACTCCTTCTAATCTCCTGATCGCTGTGCTTGCCTGCGTTGCTCTCGTTTCGTTTGTCATGCTAAGTCGATATATCGTCCGTAGTATTCAAACCAGTCGCGTCAATCGTTCCCTTTCGGAGCTTCACAGCTCACTGGACAATTCCACTCCCGAAATTTATCATCCGACTGAAACCCCACAGATACACGAAACACCAGAGCCCACAGATATATCATATGCAGAGATTTCCATAGAAAACCCTGACAGTGAATCCGCACAATCTGAAGAAAACGGATTCACAGCTGATGTTACCCCAACTCCGCAGCCTCTGGTTAAGAGCACCAAGTTCCACCAGATCGGCGGAGATGCCCTGCCAGCCATGGCCTCCTTATATAATGAGAATCGTGATCTTGTCGGTTGGCTGAATATCCCTAATGTCATTGACCTGCCTGTCATGTATAAGGACAACGTATACTACCTCACCCGGGATTTTTACCGCCAGAAAAACACTGCCGGTACGCTTTTCCTGGATGAGAATCACCCCTTTAAGGAAAAAACGCAGAACCTCCTGCTTCATGGACATAACATGAAAGATGGCACCATGTTTGGCCGTCTAACACAATACCAGGCCAACATCAACTACTTAAAGTCCAACTGCTTTCTTTCCTATTCCTCCCTCTGGGAGAAAGAGGAGTATGTCATCTTTGCCGTTCTCCATGTCTCACTTGATCCCAAAAGCAGTGCCTATTTCAATTACTTTACCCACTCTACATTCCCGACGGACGAGTCATTCAGCGCCTACGTTACCGACTGTATGCTTCGTTCCCTGTATGCTATACCAATTGATGTAAAGCCGTCTGATTCTCTTCTGACGCTTTCCACTTGTATTGGCGAGGATCGCCTGGTCATTATTGCCCGGCGAATTCGTGATGGGGAATCCACACAGCATCTCCGCCAGATTGTCAGCACTGCCACAACACAGTAATTGTTCCAGATCGACAGTTTCCCCATTAGAAACAGACCTTAAGAGGCAGGTTAACAAAGAATCCTCAGTGCAAAAGCTTTGCGTTACTCCCGTCCCTGATCAGGGAGAGTGCGATAACCAGTTGTATCTGTATCGTACATTCTCAGCAATCATGAATGCAATAATCAGACCCATATCGGCTATAGTCGTCCGAAATGATGCACGATATGCGATTGCTGATCAGATATAACTGAGCGATCTGGAGTCAGATTCTCGTCACTTTAAATGCTTTGAAACCTTGAATGAGTCAATAGAAGCGGATAGAGAGAATTGGAGATTCCGGATGGATAAAGATTTGGAACAGAACATCAGCATTCCTATAGCTTAAACATCGGACCGTCGACATAATATCGACGGTCCGATGTTTTGAATCCCCTCCCATGAACATCTGATGGGTAAATATCCTCTATGTCCGTAGAGCACCACTGTCCAAATCCTTTTGAAAGAGAAAAGTTCCCGCGCTCAAAGAATCTTCTCCTCTATACAGCAGGGCCCTTCTGCGATATCAGAAGGATTCATCTGCTCACTTGTATCGTAGGCTCTGCTTCATGCAGAGAGCCAGCTATGCCTTGAGAATTTTGCATTTCTTTCCTCGAAAGCCCAAACCATATTTCAAAATGTGATCCGCTTGAATTCCCCGGGCAAGAAGCTCTGTGTCGTATTCTTTCTCCTCAATTTGCTTCAGGGCATTGGTTGCAGTATCTGACAATGTTTTCTCTCCACGATCAGCATTGAATACTTTGAATTCCAGGATAACCGCAGGCCTCCCTATCTCCTGAGGTTCCAAGATTACA
>JAFUZM010000220.1 GCA_017476605.1 Clostridia bacterium | reverse complement strand
TGCCTTTCCCAGTTTTCGCTTCTCCTACTTTATTTTCACAGGCTCGAGCACTGCGACCTCTTCATAGGTGTTCTTATCATAGAGGGAGAATGTGACAAACAGATCCTTGATCTCGTCAAACGTCTGGAGATTCGCATCAGAAATATCGATAGTAAACGTTTCTCTCTTCTGATTCCCAGCCGTCACCGATCCTGTTCCCAGTCCGGAAATCTCCTGCCCATCAATGCTTGCCTCCTCGACGTCAATGTATATCTCTTTATCTGAAGAATTGGTCAATAGAACATCAAATTCGCAACTGACCGTGCTCATACCGTAAATCCTGTACTCTCCCGTCCATTCCATTGTAATCCCATTTGAGTCGATCAGGAGAGTCGAAGCATTCTTTTCCCATCCATTTCTCTTAATATGCTCTGTCAGTTGATCACGGACGGCGGCAAAACTCTCCTCCGATGCATTCCACCATTCCGGCTTTAAGACTGACCAGTCATCCGGAGCGGTGTATTTGACATACAGTTCATCCGGAATCGCCTCACCGTGCAGAAGCAATATTTGAGACGCAAGCTGATTCCTTGCGTTGACAATTGATGTGGAAGACGCGTCCCACCAGCCGGGCTGAAGAATTGACCAGTCCTCTGCCACGGCAGAAACACACAGTAACATAAACCATACAGCAAGGATCAATTTCTTCATTGTCAACCTCTTTGATTGCTTTTCTGTCCATCTGCTATATTTGAAACTTCCCGAATGAATCATCAAAGGTGTATACGATCTGCTCTCTAAGTTTCTTCTGCCAGTTCTGCTTATGCCAACTGCATGCAGGATGTAAAACGTATCTCTTTCGATCTCAAGGAAAATTATAGATGAACCAAATGGAATCTTCCTGATCAGTGACTCCCTGTAATAACGCCCGACATCTTTGTATGAATTGGTGAAAATGGCCATTCAGCCAATAACTGCGTCTATGTCATCATCAAATTGCTCCGCACGTTATTCTTTGAATGCAATTTCAAAATAGTGGGAAATATCGACAACATCATAACCGGATTTCCATGACCATTTGATGCTAATCCAACTGCAACCCGTTTTCTCTCATTACGACGATGTTCAGAAGTTTCTTTTGGCGTCTGCTGCCTCTTCATGTGAGAGAACATGTTCTTCTCGAATATCGTCTATACCACAATCAAGCATTTTCAAATAAACGCATCATTTCAGCTCATGTTTTTTCTTGGACGAACTTTGATGTAGATGACAGAAGATCTTTAATGTCGCACTTCAACAGGGAAAGCCTTTCTGCAGCGTCTGCGGTGTCCATTGACCGCACTTTTTTCGTTTCTACCGCTTTACATCATCATTTCATTTTATGCAGAACAGATGATCCATATTATTTTTCTGCCAGGATTCGATTCATCGCCTGACTCAGGATGCATTTCCGATAGTAGTCCGTGAAATCACCGAACTTAAAATGTTCATCCTCAACAAACCATACTCTTTCAAAAGGTCTCAGAATGTGATTCATCTCCTGATGATCTGCCTTAACAAAGGGAATCATGTCTAAAAGCATATCACCTATTGAAGGCGCAGACAGCAAAACTTCCTTCATTACAGAAGCATATTTCATAAACCATTCTTCCTTACTACTGGTTTGCGAAAAAACGCAAGGTTTCCCGTCATAAAGTCCAAGATAGTCAAAACCTGCCATTTTCCCCAGTTTTCTATTGAATATAGCCTTCCCGTCAAGTGCCTTCTTCTCTTTCTCTGTTAACACACATAGGATTTCACTGCGGTTATCAATCGGGCTCATCATATCGGTTGTCCGGAAATATAGAATCTCTTTGGGCTCTCGCAGCAACGGAACCAGATATAACGGTTCCTCATCATAATGATAGATTCCCCTTCCCCCTGTAACATACGCAAGCAGCTCATTTTGCATATTGACCGGCAGCGATCTGAGCATGCGTTCCAACGCATTGATATCCGAGCGAAAGAAATCCACAATTTCGGTCTGATTGTTACAGATCGGCTGCATCACCTGCGCATAGATCAGTTCCTCCAGTGTGTTCGGATCAAAACCCCGGCTCTCATAAGGAAAATAAAATGGGATGCCTGGCAATGTAAATTCATCCAAAGTGTGATTGGAAAGAAAACGTATTCTTTCAAAATATGTGGTACAATCACTCACTTCATAGAAGAAAAAGAAGGGATGTAAACCATCCTTTTTGTATGATTTAAAGGACCTTTCAATACTATCCATCATATGATTCTCTCCTCGATTTTTCACAGGATGCATCCAGCGAATGACAGACTGTAACCCAGTATTTAATAAAATGCAAAATTGGTTTGTCTTGAAAATCATTCATATACCATTGACATCTGAAACATCTCAAGATTTAATTTGGACAAACCACTTTTCATTTGGAGACAATACTCTTTTCATGAAGACATTATCAGCGAGGCAAAATGAATTGATGGTGGTCTAGTTCTCAATGGTCACATAGAATCGTTGTTCCATTGTCCTCAACACATTCAGCTCGCAATATTTTCATTTGCGACTTGTTCAAGCGCATATAAGGTTTCCGGTGCAATATCTATACAAGTAGACAAATCTCCTGTGCCAGATACGTCCCATCCAAGAGTGTCATTCATTATTCCTCAGCGGTTCATCAAAACATTCATATCAAGCAACGTCTTAAATACTCCACGATTCAGTTTAGGCTTTACATCACACAAAACTATTTTCCCACCAACAAAGCCTATTCACATTGAAAGAACTCTTTCACGGAATTCTTCCTCTGTATCAACAAATCTATACAGCGTATATTCTCCATATGCAGTTAGTCTGCTAATAATGATAATCTGGCTACCTTCTTTTTTAATAGATTTCTCCAGGGATTCAGTATACTCCGCCAAATGTTTCCCTATCCTTGATTTCAACGCATAGCAGCCTTGTTTATTTCTATCCTTTGCAACTATGCAGCACATTTTCAAGCACCTCCTCAAATTCACCGGCATTCTTCATTTTACCGTTCTCATAAGCAGCTCGCATTAGACGACCAATTTCATCTGGATAATCCTTTTTGGGGAATCCGTTGATGCATACAAACTGCATTTTCGGCTAATTTATGACATGAGTGCAGGTGCCTTTGATCTTTGTATATGATTGTAAGCCCATACCATTGAAAAGTCAACGATTCCAACGCTCTCCATATCTAAGCAGCCATGATCAATATGCTCCTTTTGGGCTCCTGACCAGAATAGCAAGTGATCCAAAAGACTTCTCCATGCCAATGCTCAATAGCCTACTGAGCTCTTGCCCCGCTTGCGCGGGACGGGGCATTACGCCCCATGGAGCGGAGAATGTATCCCGGAGTCATTCAACCAAAGAACAGTTATGGATATTTAACAGACTGTATGGCGAAACACCGCGGGCTTCAGCAAGTCATGTGCCTGTTCCTCGCAAAGCGGAGACAGTACACGCAAGCAAAGTGGACGTTCAGGCTGCGAACAGATCAATCATGATCGGGTTCGTCGGTTCCTGCAGGATCTGATCCTCTTTACCCGTCGGTTCGGGGGCTGCGGCAGGCACTGCTGGTCGTTTCCCGGCAGATTCATAGATGCCGTTTCTGAGGATGGCACGGTAATATCCCAGAGTCAGAAATCCCCACTTGTCCTTTCTGAAGGCATGTGCCAGGACTTCCTGGATGTGAAAGTACCCGTAATCATTGATGTCAGAGGCAACTGCCGCAATGTTTTCATTGGTGAGGGGAAGGCCATAGTCGGGCATGATATAGCGTGCCAGACATACCTCGAAAGCCATCAGCCCGGGATACCTTGCCTCGAATTCCGGAGTCATCACCGGAATCCCCTGTTCAAGCAGATCATAGTAATAGCCGATGAAATCGAGCACTGCCCGATCTTCCTCCTCGCCCTTCATGACGTAGGCTCGGTGATCCTTCGTGGGATGGAGCTCCTTTGTCTCCGCAGGCAAAACCTGCTTCTCAGTCTCTGGCTCAGGAAATGCCCCGTCTTCCACAGGTGCATTCATCGCCCGAAGGTCAGAAACCGTAAGATAGCGTGGATTGTGGACTGCCTCGTAGAAAGACCCGGGATCCAGCCGATCCCGCGTGTCCGCATACGCGTGCACCTGGGGTTCGGATTCACAGTTCAGATTCGGATTCGGATTGGGATTTGGATTCGGATTCCGAGACGCAATTGCATTCAATTGTTTGCAATCTGAATTCAATTGCTTGCAAGTTGCAGTTTCGGCTGAAAAAGGGATGGAGTCCTCCACGGAATCGGCAACAGAGTCCTCTGCCGGGATCGCTGTGGATGCTTCGGCTGTTTCTGGATCCTCCCCCAATTCCTCCTGGAGGAAAACTGGCTCCCTCAGTTGATTCAAATCTTCTGTCTCATCTTTCTCGTGAGAAAGACAATCCTCTGTATCAGCAGCCTCCTTGTTCACTTCCGAAATTTCCTCAGTCGCAGACGAGACATCCAGGTCAGCAGATGATGAGTCCTTCTTGTCACAGCAGGCATCGTCCTCCTGGGCGCACCTGGCATCTACGTTCCCGGTTGATTCTGTGTTCTTAACCTGATCACCGGATGTCGGATAGTGCCAATACGGAGCAAATCGTTCCGGTTCCGGATATTTGCTGCGTTTGTTTCGAATTGTCTGATGCTCCTCCCAGTTTGTGATCTGGAGATAGGGACGGTCACACGAAAAGTACACCTGAACAAGCCCGGCGCGAATCAGCGCATTCATCCAGCCGGCAATCTGGTTTTCGGTGTAGTCCCGGCGAAGAGGATACAGCCGGGATGCCAGGATGGATGGGCGTCCGTCAAAGCGGCCATAATCATCGCAGTTTACGATGAGCCGATAGAAGGTAATCTCCTCCTCCGGAGTTAACAACAGAATAGTATCACTTGTACAGATGGATTCCTTGATGATTCGATTGGACATAACCGTGACTCCTTTGCATGTAAATATGTGCTTGTAGATGTCAAGTCGTTCTGACGGATTCCTGCTTCAGTTGTTTTATCACCCGTCGTCACTTGGTAAACTCAGCTCCCTGATCCAAAGGTCCGGCATTATGCGTATCTTTCAGCCGGGCTACGATGCAATGATTTCAGTATCATACTGATACGCTGTGAACTTACACCGATTTTCTCAGCAATTTCAGATAGCGTATAGCCGTCCAGATAGTAGAGTAGAAAGATCTCCTTCTGGCGCTCTGAGAGCGATGCGAGAAATCTACGGATTAAATCCTGCTGGATAACCACGGTTTCAGGGCCAGGAATGTGACCGACAAGCCACCTGCTTCTCTCAGGCCTTGTCTTTTCCACCTTCTCATAGTCCACCGCAATGCCTCGCCGGTCTCCATGGCGGTTCATACTGTTGCTTTCAATTCGGTATTCGCCATGAAGGGCAATGGCAATATACCATGGAAGTGCAGAAATTTTCTCCTCATCCAGAAATTCAAACGTCGGCATGCTGATTTCCTTTGATGTCCGCCGAACAAATTGATAGGTAAATGTGCTGCAGCCAGGAACCCAAAGGACGGTGCTTCCCAATTCATTTTCATAGGTTGCATATCCATTCTGGTATACCTTGCAAGACTGATGCAAATATACCGGTGAAAGATTCTGTAGCTGCTTTACAGTTGGAATTTTGTCATATGGAACAGCATTTAAACTGGAGAGGACTTCACTGAATGCAGGCTCGTTCATTGACATAGTGGAATGTGCTCCTTTCTGCCGCATCACGGCATCCATGAATCGTCATCTTCAACAAGTTGAAAAAATGACATTTGGATCCTTTGGAAAAACTCGGATGTGGGAGCACATAAAAGGATGCACAAGGCCAGAGGGTGCCCCATTTCCGCGTATCCTGCCATACTCCTTCCTACGGAGTTGGCGATCTGTGGTTCTGTGAGACATCCACCAGCCGTATGCATCCGGCGATGGGATTCATTCCCTGCCCACCCTGGATTGAATGAGGTGGAACGAATCAGATTATTCGGTTGTCCGATCTGGAACGTTCTGTCGTTCCGCTCGGGATGGGATTATTATCATGTAGTCTTTTGTCACAAGCAACAGTTGTCTACAGTAGTTTATCGTTGTCCGATGTAGTTTTTTGTGGCTACTCCTTCGATAGCCAGCAGAAATTCTCATTGCTGTTCTCCCACAGCTGCTATCTTTATGAAATCTGAACAGGCAACTTCCCAATTCTGTGCTGTCTATAGCTGTCTCCTCTTCAGGTGTTCTTTGCGTGAAGACACATGGTTGACAAAGGCACGGATACCTTTTCCTAGGTACTATATCGCCTGCAGGCCTTTTCCGACACCTGTTTGCCATCTTTCCGACCACAAGAAGGGTCGGACCGATCGCCCCCACAAAAGCCACCAGCTTAATGATCATGTTTCGTTTCCTTCATCCACGCCCTGCAGCTTCACCACAAAGTCCCGGATCTTGCTGAAAATGTTGCAGATGGTGGATATCAGCGCGTCACCGATCTGAATCGCCAGTTTCTCCAGTGCGGACTTGAGGATCGTGACCTGCCTCGCCAGGTTCTCCTGCATGGTGGCAGCCATGTCCTCCGCTGCCCCGTCACAGTTGTCAATCACTGACGTGAGCTTTTCAAACTCCGAATCTGACACATTGATGATGCCAAGCCAGCCCGCCATGGAGTTCTTTCCGAAGGTTTCAGATGCAGCAGTGGCCTGCTCTGACTCAGAAAGGCTGCCCCATCTTTTCACGGAGGGAAACCATCGTCTCCCGCAGGTTGCCAGGCCCGTCCTTATTCTCCACCAGCGAGATGTTGTACTGGTCTATGTAGGTATGCATCTGGCTGGTAAGTGGCGAGGTTTGTAAGTCCCGTCTGCAGTGCTGTGCCTCTCTGGGATGCATTGATGCCAGTATTCGCCATGAGACCCAAAGCCACCGATGTGTCTTCTGCCTTGATGCCAAGGGCACCGCAAACAGGCGCAGCATACTTGAACGACTCGCCAAGCATGGAAACATTCGTTCTCGCATTTGAGCTTACCGCTGCCAATACGTTTGCAAAGTGTCCGAAGTTCTTTGCTTCCATCCCGAATGCAGTCAGGGCGTCCGTCACGATATCGGATGAGCTTGCCATGTCTTCATCGGATGCTGCCACCTGGCTCATGATGCCCTCGATATCACCAAGCATGTCCCCGGTCATCCTGCCGGTCATGGTCATGTAGTTAAAGGCGTCCGCTTCCGAGGCGGAGAACTTGGCCTTCGCACACATCTCACAGGTCTTTGCCCTGAGGTCATCAAGCTCTTTCCCTGTCGCACCAGACACAGCCGACACCTGGCTCATGGAAGCGTCAAAGTCCGCCGTGGTCTTCACCGTGGTCGTTCCGATTGCCACAATGGGCATGATGACGTTCCTGGTCAAGGATGAGCCGACGGAGAACATCTTACTGCCCACATTCTCCAGCATCTTGCCTGCGAAACCGATCTTATTGAGGGCCGTGTTCGCCTCTGCGGCTTCTCTGGCCAGGCGCTTCAGTTCCTCCTCTGTCGCAATGATCTCCCTCTGCAGGGCGTCATATTTATCCTTGCCAAGGTCACTGCTCTCCATCTGCTGCTTTGCCTGCTGCTGCGCGCTCTTCAGCGCATCCAGCTTCTCCTTGGTCACAGAGATGGATTTCTTCAGCTTTTCCTGTTTCTGGGCGAGAAGTTCTGTATTGGTCGGGTCGAGCTTCAAAAGGCGCTCGACATCTTTCAGCTGGGCCTGCGTGTCTTTAATGGTCTTATTGACGGATTCGAGGGCTTTGGATAAGCCCGTGGTCGACCCGTTAATCTCCACGGTGATCCCGGCGATTCTGTTGGCCATATCGAGCTTTCCTCCTTTCCCTTTATAAAATCGCAATAAAAAACCCCACTGGAATTACCAGTAGGGTTGACCAACAATAAGCCTGTTTTAAACGCCTGTCTTGTCTTTTATCTCCTTCACCAGCCTGTGTACAGTACAGGCAGGACAAGCCTGTGAAGGTTTCTTCCCTTCTTTTTCTGTGCGGGAGCATTTGCTCTCAGCAATCTGATATGCCAGTTCAAAGTCCCCGGCATTCGTAAGCCTTCTGTAGATTTCAGCATCATTCTTTCCGTATGGATGTCCCGTTTCTTTCTCAAATCTGCCGGAGAAACGGCTGCAACAGGAAACTGAGTCCTGGATATTTGGCATCTCTCCAAAATAGGCATACAGCCATATCTCAAAGCATGGATTTGACCAACCGACATGAATCTCGTTTTCCAATGCCTCCCGGATGATCCCGTCAAAGTCCTTTACTTCATCTCTGTCAAACACAATCCATGGTATCCTTTGCTGTGCTTGCTCACTGCATAGCTCCCTGGTCCGCTCGACAAGGCTGTATGTCGTCTTTGCTTTCTCCACGCGGATGACGATGCGGTTCCTGATCTCTTCCGGAATGCTTCTTTTCAGCCCTTAGAAATAGTTCTTCTCCGTCTCTCCTCGGCATCCGTAACGATCAGGTAGTAGCCAAGAATCGGATTCCTCACCTGAAACCTCTGATTCCTGTCCCTGCGCTTTCCGGCCCTTTGGGAACTGTTTTTATCCTTCGATGCCATCGGCTTCACCCCTTCCCATCATCGTCATAGGCTTCAGGGCGGGAATGCCGCCGTAACTGCCAATCAGGTAATTCTTTGCCAGGGCCTCGTTCCTCCTGATCTTTTTCCCTTCTTCATCCTTGAACTCTGCTACAGAATATAGCGTAGAAACACCATCTGTATTCTTGTCTGTCACCCATAGCTCATCCCTTCTAAGCAGTTCATTGGAAAACTGCCAGATGTCATGCGTTGTCAGGATCAGCTGCGCATGGTTCGTGTTGATCTCCGGAGTGAGGAACGTCAGGATAATGTTCCTTACCAGTAGAGGATGCAGCCTGTCATTCAGTTCGTCGATGAACATGACTCCACCTTGTTCAAGAACACTTTTCAGAGCCCTGTACAGGGAAAGCATTTTTCTTGTTCCGCTGGACTCATTCACCAAAAGGATGCTTTGCTCTCCTCCATCCGCAATCTTGTGGACGGTATGGATCACGTAAGCTTTCCCCAGAACATCCTCGTCGCTTTTCTTGATCTCTTCCACTTCAAAGCCAACAATGGATTCATCAAAAGAGGAAATGTACCGGAGGACATTTTCCTGAACTTCCGGTTTGCTCACAAAGTCCTCCGGCAGGTCGCTTACTCTTGAGAAGTCCTCCCCCAGCTTCTCCAGGTGGATGGTTTCATTGCGGGAAAACCATTCGTAGACCGACGAGAGTTGCGGAATATTGAGTTTTGCGCCAAGTGAAACAATAAGGGTTTCCGGCATCAGGGCTGCTTTCAGGTTCTGCACTGCCTTTTTGGGAAGCCCGTCCATTTCCGGTTCTTCACCTTTTTTGCGATAAAACACCGTCCTGTAGGAGTTTCTTGCTGTCTTCGCTTTCGAGTACAGCCATTCTTCCAGGACCTCGGAACCCAGCAGGACGAACCCGTACTGGTATGTCTTTCCCTTCCCGTCTGAATCATCCACATAAAAGACTTCGAATTCAGAAGGTTCCTCGCGGCTCACCCTGTCAAATAGATAAGGAGTGGCTTTCATATTCTCACCCGCGCGTCTGCTGCTGTTACCCCCGAAATAAAAGGAATTTGCCACATAGTCTTTCATGAAAGAAAAGGCAGCGTACACGTTTGATTTTCCGCTTGCGTTTGCACCATAGATTGCCGCCACCGAAAGGAGCTTGTCTCCCCCGGATTCAACCACATGAGCCGGGTGCTCCGTAATCTTAGTCGCAGTCATATCCAGGGACACTTCGTCCCTAAAGGATCTGAAATTTTTGAAGTTAAACTGAATCAGCATTTCGATCAAACCTCCTCAAGGATCAGTATACTCGATTTTTGCTGATAGTCAACCTCTAATTTCAATATTTCTGCATTTAGCTGTAGGTTTTTCGTTAAAATCGGTCGAAATCAGCCTGGGATGCACATACTGCATACTGTGTCCCGTCATTGCCTTTTTCGGTCCAGACGTCCATGACAAAACCGATACTAAGAAGGTCGAGATCCGGAATGGATATCCCGACCTCCATACACCGCAATAAAAAAGCGGAGTGGTCAGCTCACGCTTGATCTGTCTCGGTTTTGCTTGCTTTGGCATCAGGTTTCATTGGCATCCTTTTTTCTTCTTCTCCCTTTCAAAACGATAATTTTGAATGCTATTTCTTGCTATTTCTTTCAATTTGACATATACTTGATTCACAATTTAAACGGAGGTGCCATGCTATGAGAACAGTCAGCATTCGTCTCAATGACTCTGATTATGAGGCTCTTAACGATATGCTCGCTAATATGGGACAGACAAAGCAGACCTTTTATGAATCCTACACAAAAACCGCACTGCGTGAGTGGAGGATTCCATTTATTATCGCGGATCCCATTGATCCCTTTTATTCGCCATCCAATATTAATCGGCTGGAGCATTCGTTTAATCAGGCAAGTGAAGGCAAAATTATTACATTAACTGAGGATGACCTGGAGGCGATGGGCAGTGAGTAGTTTCAACTTTACCGAAGATGGAATGGAAGACTATATCGATGGCAAACACATGACAAACAAACGCTGAAGAAAATCAACGTTCTGCTGAAATCCGTTTCCCGAACTCCTTTTACCAGCGAAGGAAAACCAGAACCTCTCAAAAATTACAAAGGTAAATGGAGCAGACGAATTAACGACACTGATCGTCTCGTTTACAGCTTTGAGAACGATACGATTACCGTTTATCAGTGCAAAGGTCATTACAATGACAAATAAGTCCCTCCGGGACTTTTTTATTTCCGGTTACGTTTCCCACAGCAGTTCCCGCTTTCGGAAATAATCGGAGGTGCTGCTCTGGTTGTAATCCGCTTCCTCTTCAGGTCCATTGGAATTCCCTCATTTGCCAAGCTGTTTTGTCAAGTACCTGCTTCGTGACAAAAACCATCGTGTACGCGATGGCATGACTCCTTTTACGTTCCTTCACAGGGATCATATTAATTGGGCATAAAAACAGGGGGTGCATTTCTGCACCCCCGGCTATGCCTTGCATAAAGACAACATGTAATTATAATGCTGTTCCTGTTTCAGAATCTCAACGATTCCTTTCATTACGAACCGTACCTCGTCCGGCTCAACCGCTCCAATGTCGAAGAGACTTTAGAGAGTAAAAATGAAATCGTATCATGCCAAAGGTTTTACTCTTTGCTCCATTGGAATTTGCCAAGCATCCATCGTCTGTTGGGCTGTCCATCCGGTTGCCGCCTGAATATTTCTCATGTCATTGATTCGTTTTTGCTCAGCCTGTTCGTTCACATTTTTGACTTCTTCATCCACAATTAACTTCAATTCCTTGCTCACTTCCACCATTCCTTCCGGTGTCTCATGTATCAATTTCTTCCGTGCGGAAAAACGCTGGAAATTGTTCATCATACCAATCTGCATCTCTCAAAACTTTCATTAGCGCAGCAACTTTGGAATGGGGATTGGAGGGAATAAATGTGTTCTTAGCGCCTTAAACCCTACTCGCGTAATGAACCTGTTCGTCCGCAGACATTCTTAAGGCATCCATAGCCTGTTGAGTTGTCAAGTTCAAAGTCTCCTTCATGCTTCGGATATCCTCAATTCTCTGCTCTTCAATCTTCTTGTCCGCTACTTCTTCAATGATTAACTGTATTTCCTTGGCCACGTCTTCCACTCCTTTCTCCGTTTCGTGAAGTTCCTTCTTCCTTTGTGAAAAAGCAGGAAACCTGTCATCATACCAATCCGGATCTCTGAAAACTTTCATAAGCGCAGAAATATTTTTGACTCTTTCATCTTCATTTTTTAATCCTGCTTCAAGATTTTCTGTGTTCACATAAAATTCCGAAACAGGGGTTCGTCTTTGTTTCTTCGTTTTTTATCCACTTTTACGGTCTCATAAAACACTTCTCCATCTCCAAAGAAATCAAAGGCAGAAATAAAAATAACTATTGCGCGAGGAAGGTTCGCAAAATCTGTATTTGCAGGAGTTTTGTTAATGACCATAGAGGCACCGTTGTAGAACACTCTGAACTCATGATCCCCTCTATTTTCCTTCTGAACTTCAATATCCACAAGGGCACCTTTCTCACCCCAATCACAGTCTGCTAGCAACTCTGCCTCAACAATGATTTCTGCATAGTTATCTAATCGCACACCTCTGGAGCCGATATTTGTGATACTGTACTGTGGAACAGCGTTTTTCACTTTAATCGGTATGTTCAAGATCGTTGATATTATTTCTTCAATTGTCAGAGCATCCTCTCCCAACTTGATAAAAAACACATCATCAAGCGGACCTGCTTCTTTCGCGACTTTGCGAATATCATCTGACGGAATGGTCACGTTCAGCTTCGCTTACTTCAATCTACGGATCGTTTTATTCCGTTCATCTCGAAGAAGAACCATGTCCGCCTCTTGCTTTTCTAGCAAACGTTCGAGTTTTTCAATATCTATTCTGCATTCTTTACCTTACCTGCCAATCTACTGCCCCCTTCCAGACGCCCTCCATCAATGAGTTGATACACTCCACTCACTTTATTTAAGCGTAACCGATGAGTTTCCGGTTTGTCAATGTGCTTTACTATTTTTTCGGCGATAAAAACAGGGAGCACTCAGCTGCCAATCAAAGCAGGAGGACTAATTTCCTGTCTGGAAATAAAAAGGTGAAACTCAGTCCACCTCAGCTGTCCCATACTCTCTGGTCACTCATCCAACTCTTCCCTTTGTACCGTCTTCGCCTCACTCAACAGGCCCTGTCTGCACTATGCCTTGCATAAAGACAACATGTAATTATAATGCTGTTCCTGTTTCAGAATCTCAAAGATCCGTTTCATTACGAAGCGTACTCTGTCCGGCTCAACCGCTCCCATGTCGAAGTACATGCCGGTTCCCGGCCCTTTCATTTCAGTATCTATCAATGACAAAAGAGATGAAACGATGTTATATGCAGGTGTCTCGCCATCCTCCACTGACTTGAAGGCATCACGGTTGTCATCCAGCAGTATCCTCAAAATATCTCTTCCCGTGAAATGGCATGTCAGAATGAAGTAATGACACAGGATCGACCTCGAAACCGATATCAGTTCCTGCGCTTCGCCGGTTTCTGCAAACCTCTTCCACATCATCTGATATTCATCCAGCACAGGGCTTCGATTCGACAATTTCCCTCCGGTTTTGTTTTCATCTGCCAGACAGCGTTCAATTCTGCTGATATTCTCCCTGCTTTTTGAAATTTCAAAATAGAAGCAATGCTCGGCATTCTGCACAAAAGGATCTGATATCCACCGGAAGAAATACGGATTATGCGTAAAGCAGAACATCTGCAGTATGTTCGATGTATTCCCTGTCTCGCTGCTTCTGTATCTCCCAAGGCATGTCCCGATCATCTCCCTTACCAGTGATGCTGTGAATGACATGTTCTCACTGTCCATGGAACAGACCGGATCATCAATGACGACAATCTTCGGTACAGCTTCATCTCCAGGCTGAAGTGAATCCATCACCGTATGATAGAAATACAGAAACGCAACAAACTTGCGTTCCCCCTCACTGAGTCCCTGTGCCGGCTCAATACTTCCGCTCCGCACCAGAACATACGCATTCTTCTCATCTGCCTTCTCGCAGAACCTGAATCCGGTAAATCCGTTCCCGTTCAGTGTCGCGTTGATACGCTCCATAGCCACAGATGTATCCCGCACTGATTTGCTCAGATCCTCGATATTCCGCTTCAGTCCTGCGATGTTCTCTGTAATTTGCTGGTACTTTTCTTCAAGTGTTTCCCGCTCTCCATGGCTCCTGCCGGATATTTCCTTCCTGAGCCCAAGAATTTCCCGGCACTCAAACGCCATGAGCTGCCATATCATCTCACGGCATCTTTCCCTTGCTTTCGGGATATCTCTCAGGCTGTCACTGTGTCTTTTCATCACCGCGTTCTGTGAGTCAGCGTCTCTGTTCAGCTGCTGGATACAGGTGTCCATCTTTTCAAGATACACCTCTGCTCTGGGGGATTCCAGCTTTGTTCTGATCTTTTTCAGATTCCCCTCCAGCTTCTCCATGACAGCATCTGCAAGGATCGGATACTGAGGTTTTGGCAGGCTTCTGAATTTATTCTGCCGGTTCTCTGTAATGATCGCTTTCACCTGTTCTGCAGCCTGTTCATAGTGAGTCGCGAAAGCAGCAATCTCCTCCATCTGTCTTGCATACTGCTCATCTATAGACGCAGAGAACCGCTCCTCAAAGTCACGAGGCAGCACCTGACCGCAATACGGGCACTTTTCTTGATGTCCATACGCTTCATGTCCCTTTCTCGCCCATTCCAGATTTCCGAGTTCCCTGAAGAAAACCGCCAGTGCCGAATCGGAGCGGTTGATGATTGGGACATCCATCAGGTCACACTTCGGGAACAGATCATACGGCACCTTCTTGTAAAAGACATAGGTCGGAATCCTGGATTCATATCCCATTTGATAGTCATACCGAATCTGATCAAACTTATCTTCCTTCGGCTCATGTTTCGCGAGTTCTGCCGCAAATCCGTCCACATCATCTTCAAACTCTGCAATCGCTTTCGGATATTTCGTCCGTATTTCCGAGGTTGCACGCCAGATCGCTCTGGAATTGCTTTCCATCTCATCCCGTATCCGGTTCTTCACTTCCGACAGCTTCGCTCCGGTTTCCTTTTCCTCTCGCTCCAACGCTTCAAGCTGCTCCGTCTTTTCCTCCATTTCCTGCCGAATTTTGACATTCTCTCCGGAAATGGAATAGACACCCGGAATACGTCCGTAGCTTTGCACATTCTGATTAATGTACTGCTCGTTGTAAATGAACACTTTGGTACCGGGTGGTGTGTTCTCCGTCCATTCCACAGCATCACCAATCGCCCTGGCCACCGTTGATTTCCCGGTTCCGTTCTTGCCATAGATAAAATTCACCACTCCAGGTGAAACAGAAACATCATGGAACGTCGGGGTATTCAGTGTCAATCCTGAAATGCCTCCCATCAGAGTATCAGTCATGATTGCCTCCTAAAAAACATATCTGAACGGATTGAATCCGACAGCATTGAATGCGTCCAACAGTGAAATGTCCTTAATTGTCCAGTGCTCATCATCAAGTTCGTTGACCGCATCTGCATACCAGATGTTAAACAGTCTCTCATTTTCATTGAAAATCTGCTGCGGCACAAGACAATACGGTTTCCAGTTAAATCTGGCGCTTTCCCCCTGAACACGGATTCCCGTCAGTCGCCCCAGAATCGCCTGGTGTTCCCCATTCGCGCTTTTATGCCGGTCATTCGGCGTTGCAAAGACGGAAGGAATGTGCATGAGATGAGCAATATCACCCTCCGTAAGCCTTCTGAATTTATCCCGGATCTCTTCGCGGATACAGTCATTCAGGGATCGTGCCAGCGGAAGCATAAAGCTTCTGCTCTCAAACAATTCGCCATCTACAATGAAAAGGTTATAGTAATTCCTGTCAAGCTGCAGCAGCTCCAGTGCTCCTATTCCCTCATTCACCATTGTCGGCCCATTGTAGTTATTGATTGTGCCGTAGTTATTATTCACGGTTGAAGCCCCAAAAGGGGCTTCAACCCCAAGTTCCTGCGAAGGCTTGCTTCCCTTTTGAGCTGGCACCGTTTCAAGTGTACATTCCCTTTGATGCAGTACCGGTTCGGGTTCGCCCGATTTTTGTGCCGTTTCTGACTCCGGCTTGTTTTCATTTTGCGGTGGAGCATCAAAGGATACAGCTATCGGATACCGAATACTGTCTCCGATTGTCTCTCTCAGCTTTCCACGCTCTCTCTGATCTCCCTTTTTGTAATGCCAGCAGAGAATTGTATCCCGGCCAACCGTATTGTCCGGCACGCTGGTGACGATGTAGTCAAGGCATCCGATGAGCAATGCGGGAATATTGATTTCGCTCATTTCTGACAGTTCCCTGACAGAAATCCGCTCACCATTGGGCAGCGCATAGAGCTTGCTGCTCACCTCACTGTCATCCACAAGTGTCTCAACAATCGCTCTGACCAGCCATTCCATCCTCTCCCTGTTCTCGCAATCCAGAAACACCTGACAGTATTCCTTCATTGCAGCCAGAACGGAAGCGTACTCAAGAATCACCCGGTCATGAAAAGCACATGTATACCTGCTGTCACTCAAAGGAAGATCTGCCCCGTAACTGACCTTTATGCAGTTCCGGTACTTTGAAACGCTCTTTGGAAAGTACTCCGCGCTGTACACCTCATGTTTTGGATTCAGAATTCTGAGCAGTCCCAGGAATTTAAACGCGTCTGTCGCCGTCCTGGTTTCCCCCATGAACGTCACCGGTGACTTTGAGCTCGCTCTCCCTGCATTCGCCAGCAACGTAAAAAACGTCCCTCCGCAAAGCCTCGTCATCCTTTCTTTTCCTTTCTCCATCCGTCCACATCCAACGCAGGAATTTTGTCGTGATTCAGTCTTTCATTCTCCAGATACCGCTGGAGATCCGGCACTGACTCTCTGAACAGACAGCAGATGATTGCTCTCCGCTTTCCTTTGTCTTCGTCATTAAACTCAAGTCCGGCTTTCCGGATCAGAAGGTATGACACCGGCGGTTCAAGCTGCAGCCCAAGGCAGAGTGCCACCATTTCATCCATCCGATAACGCTCCATCTCCCTCTCGCGCAGCGCCTTGATCCGCTCAACCGGAATCGTTGACCGCTTTGCAACTCTCTCATCCTCTTCCCCGATGAGATCGGCAATCATCTCGTGAACGGAACCGATTGCCTCCAGCCTCCTCAGGCGTGCCTTCCTTGCCTCAACAATCTCCGCATTCTGCCTGACCTCTGCCCGTTCATAGTCTTCCTTCTTAAAGGAATAGCTGTATGTCCTGTATTTTGAAACCCACTTTACCCCGAACCACAGACTGCACTGATCCGCAGCCATGTTTCCCAGCGATGTCGGGCGAAGTCCCTGCTCCGTCTCCATCACAAAGTCCGGATGATTACGGATAACCAGGCCGTCCGCAAATACATACTCCCCCGTCTCCATGATCTGCCGGAAATACGCTTCCCGGCAAAACATCGACAGCACTCTCGCCCTGTAGCCAATCGCCGGCGTGTATATGCCACTTGCGATCTCTTCGCTCATGAAGTCGAACGCGTCCATATAATGTCCGTCCGTTGAGTTGAAGATCCCTCTGGCGGCGATATCCCCCATATGCAGATATCTGGTCTTGATCCAGCAAAGCTTCAGCGAGGGATACTCCTTTCGCATCATCTTCGCTGTATCTTCCAGTATGGCAGGCGCATGATTGCTGTAGTCAAAGAAACGCTTCTGAGAAGCTGCTTTCCTCGCATGATCGCGGACATATTCTCTGAAAAAGTCAGAGGGGATCATCAGCGAATACGCTCCGCGTCTTGCCTGCATCAGCGCAATCTTCAGCGATTCGCTCACTCGCCTGTCCTCCGGCACCCATTCTCTTGGCAGCTTCTCCGGCTGGGTCGTAGAAAGCTCCTGAAGTCTCAGGAACATGTAGTGCCATTCATACCGGACAATATGCTCAAAGACTTCCAAATCATCTGCCCTTCCATCCGGTTTCATGATATTGAGCACAAGGGTGTCCTTTTTGATTTCGTGCTCGGCCGTTTTTCCATCCTCTCCAATGGCGCTTATGACACTTGGAGGGTTTTGAGAGAACAGAATGAATACGGAATCAAGAGATGGGTCCTTTGTCACGAGAACATCCATTCCCATCTCATACGCCAGCAGCACAGGTGCCCTGGACTGCGGATCAAAGAGGCCGCACTCCATGTACCGAAGCCAGATCTGATCCGCCCTCGTCTCCTTCATGGATGAAGGGATGTACGGGACAAGACTGTCGTCCAGCTTCCATGCCTGTTTCCTGTCCGGTACAGTATCCCATAACTCAAGGCACTCACAGTACCACGTGCGCACATCAACATAGAGCGTCACACCGGCATCCAGCTCAAACGTTTCTTCCTTCAATTCCAGCTGCACCCAGAAGCGCACATCCGCTTCCATCTCGTACCGGCTCTTCCTGTAGAAAGAGATATCCGACGGATAAAACTCATCTATCTGCTCCATCAGAATCTCCGACTCAATCATTTCGGCAAGCGTTCCGTCTTTAAGCGCAATATTCAGCGCATTCAGAACAACGCTTTTGAACCTGCTGAGAATAAGTTCTCCCATCCCCCGGATGACCGGCATCTTCTTTTGACCGGGATGAGCGTCATCCCTTTCAACGAACTCACCATCATCATATTCGACCCGTTCTTCCATTATGCATTCCTCCATTCGATTCACCAGATTCCCCAACCCGGATCTCCTTCCGTAGAATTGGTGTCGATTATACAGGCGAAAAATACGGGTGTCAATAGAAAAATTCAAATTTTTCTTGAAATTCAATAGTTGTGCTTCAAGCTTTTCTGTGCTATAATACTCTCGATCGATCATCAGGAGGTATTCCCATATGGGCACCATTACAAGTATCTATCCCTCATTCGGTGAGGTTTTGAAGAAATACCGAATGCAAGGCGGTTGCAAGCAAAGCGAGATCATAAAAGAGTTAAAGGTCAGTAAAACGACCTACTCCAACTGGGAGAATGACATTAATACACCAAGCCTTAAGCAGATCCGATATCTTTGCAACCGGTTCAACATCCCGGCGCATGAGCTTCTTGGCGTACCAAGTCCGGAATCGCTGACTCCCAACAAAAAGAAACTGCTTGAGATTTACGACAGTCTCTCAGTTTCCGGCAAGTCACTGCTTCAGACCATAGCAAAAGATATGGCCATAGCCGAAGCGGATGAACACTTCAAGGCGATCACTTCCTCGGCATTCATCATGAGTGATACTGAGCAAAAGATGTCGGCAGGCGATGGATTTCCCGTTCTGGATGACGCCACGCTGTACTCCACCCCAATTTTCGTACGATCTACTTCCGAGAATAAAGATGCTGATCTACTGATGACCGTCTATGGTCCAAGCATGGAACCGACATTCCATGACGGTGACAGGGTGTATGTAAAGCAGATTAGTTATGTCCCGGATCCCGGCACAGTGGTATTTGCCTCATTTGATAATAAGGCCGTTATCAAAAGAGTCGGCGCTGACCGCAAACTTCATTCAGACAATCCGGAGTTTCCTTTTTCTGACAAGCATGTGGATGTCCGTGTTCACGGTATTGTTCTCGGAATTGCCAAAGACTCTGACTTCTTCTCCAAAGAAGATGTCAATCTTTTGACAGATGAATTCAGTGATGAACTGAAGAGCTATGCAAAAGAACACCACATATACGGGAACGAATAAGTCAAATACCCACAAGATTTAAGCACAAAGCAGGAAGGAGAAGGATGAAAGCGTACATAGCCATCAAGACTGTCCGCGAAGGAAAACACATTCTCCCCTCTCCTATCCTTTTCCTACCCCGGCATTCCCCTATTTCAGATGTCCTCTTTTATCAAGGGGAGACGGCATTTACAATCAGAGTAAGGGAAAAGTAACCAAACTGTACCAAAACAAATTCACTGCACAATGGTTCATGATCGTGACATAAAAAATGCCGCCCCGAGGGACGGCAGGAGAAACAAATCGTGTAATCCGATGTAGTCGGATAAACATTGTGATCCAGGCCGGACAACGGCCACACAGTTTTCGGACAATATTGCTGGATCACGGAAAAAAGCCGCATGAATGCCAGACAGATTCTTCTCGCTTTTACAGAGTTAACGATTCGTGAACAAACGTCTCGAAGAGCTACTTTCCGGAATGTGCTTCCCCCAGGGTTGGGGGGACGATAAGCCACTCATCCCTGCAAGCGTTCTCCGCGGTTTAATGAGGCTGTGAGGGGGACAGCAAGTGTCTGATCCTGCTTTCCATCACGCAGGTACACCCACTTGCGGGGGATTCCTAAAGGTTCTCATTAATGTTTACACGCGCTTTACACTAAAATTTACACAACTGCATATAAAAAGATAGCGTCAAATGCGCTAATCATTCTATAATCCATGTAATCATTAGTCCAATTCATGTGTAAATATTAGTGAGATCCTTCATCACTCTTCTCGCCTCCAGCATATTGGAGGCTTTTCCAACATACTCTCTTCTTTCCCCTTCGACCATCTACAACTCAAACTCCCTCTCAACCGTGAACACTTCTACATATCTATCCAGGCCAAGCGGGATGATGCCAGATGCTCTCATTCGTTCTTCTTCCACTATGATGGCGTGAATTTTGATGCTGGTCATACGAACTCATGTTCACATAGCAAGAACTTTTTCCCGGAATTCTTCCTCGGTATCAATAAATTTATACGGTGCATATTCTCCATATGCAGTTGGTCTACTGATAATGATAATTTGGATCCCCTCTTTTTTTATAGATTCCTCCAGGGATTCAGTATATTCCGCCAAATGTTCGCCTATCCTTGATTTCAACGCATAGCAGCCTTGTTTATTTCTATCCTTTGCAACTATGTAACACATCCTTAAGTACCTCCTCAAATTCATCAGCGTTCTTTATTTTACCATCCTCATAAGCAACTCGCATATGACGACCAACTTCATCTGGATAATTCTTTTTATAAAGAAAGGCATGAAGCCAATTGTTTACCTGTCTATCATAAAGCGTATTGAATTGTACTTCTATCGGATAATGAAAATTGTCCTTCTGATAATAGAGATGAACACCCCTGTATCCATCATCATGAGCTTTTCCGGATGACATATCCACAATACGGAATTCCTTCGAAGTTTCTGAAAGTACCTGTCGATAATCGTCACAGAAAGCACGAAATCCAAGAATATCATTAAACACCTGTCTCAACTGACGATTTGGAAAATACCTTTGATATTTGAGTTCTATGGAGTCCATGCTCTTAATTCTATAGTCCAAAGCAATATCCTCAAGTTCTGGACAAGTTCTAATCCAACGCCTCATTTTAAGCAGCTCAGACATCAGCTCATCATGATCAAAATAATGCAGATTCTGTTTCAGTGATTTTCCAAGATTGGACTGATATGAAAGCCGCCCCAAGAGATCAACCGATAATCCATTAAGCTGTAGTATCTCCTCGATCATTTACTCACATCCATTTCAACTACTCCTACATAAGCAAACTTTTATCCTCAATCCCGCATCAACCCTCTACCTCACTTAAGAGCCAATCAACTCCATAAGACTGTCAATTCGTTCGGCGATATATTTCTGCTCGGCGAGGGGTTGGAGTGCTATACCCGCTCTTTAATTTTCAATCTTCCCCACACTAAACGGCTTACCCTCTCTATTGTATGTCATCTTGAAGATCTTATCAGAAAACTCTTTTCGGAAAGCTTCGTCATCCTGGAATTTCTTGAACAACTCCATATTGTCTGCCATGATCGCAAAGATAACCTGTTGCAATGCCCTCTCAGATTCAATCCGGGCATTTTGCTCATCCGAATTCTTCATGGCATTCTGATAGGCTTTGTCCTGAGAAACCATCTCTGGAATACGTAGCATCTGCCCTTCCATATTCTCCGGATTATTCCACGCAATGTTTCCGCACAGATCATTGAACTCTGCGACAATCTTGGAGAGTAAGTCCATTTCGGGCTCAACAATATGACCAATCTTTCCAGAAGGCACCGGTGGTATTTCTGAATCCTCATCCTCAATCCGGATTGAAATCATCTCTTTGGCTTCATTCCAATAGCTGGACAGATCAATCGTGTTCAGAATTCCTTCTGAGTAATCCGGCTCCTTCGGTGACGGCAATTTGGAAATCAGCAGGTTCAGGAATATGGACAGCTTTTCCCATTCCACATTGCCATATGGCAGAATAGCGCCAAGAAAACCATATGTCCGACAGAAGGATTTCGCTGCGCTTTTGAATTTGATCTGATCTTCTGACTCAAGTCCCTTGTAAGCAGGAACGCACAGATCCAATATCGGATCCAGCCGATCGCGTTCAGCTCCTCCAAGGAACAGTTCAACGATTCGCTCCACATCACTCTGATCGTAAATCTGATAGCCTTCCAGTACGCCGATCAGATCATACAGCCTGTTGGGATCCGTCTCACCGGAAAGAATCGTTGTCTTATAGTATCTGGAAAATGCCTCCTCGATCATCGATGTTTTATTGGCGAAGTCCAGAACAAACGTATCCTCTTTTCCCGGGCAGGCACGATTTAGCCTGTTCAACGTCTGCACCGCACCAATGTCATACAAAGGCTTATCCACATACATGGTATGTAAAAGAGGTTCATCGAAGCCGGTCTGGAACATATCCGCCACTACCAGCAGCCGATACGGATCCTTCTTGAATTCCTTTGGAATCTTGGCATCCGGGAATCCATTCAATTCCGCCGATGTTATTGCCGGCTCCTGTCCCTTATACTTGTGTTCACCAGAGAAAGCGATAATGGCCTTATACGGACTATGTCTCTCTTCCAGGCAGCGATTGATTGCAAAATAGTACTCAACGCATCGCGCAATGCTGGCAGTCACAACCATCGCTCTGGCTTGCCCGTTGATCTTCTTGTGACCAATGATCTGCTCATGGAAATGTTCCACCATCATGGCAGCTTTCTTGGCGATGGTCTCCTCGTTGCCTTCGACAAAAGACCTCAGTTTCTTCTGTGCACGTTTCTTATCGAACATCGGATCATCTTCCACAGTCTTGATGATCTCATAGTAGCTCTGAATCGGTGTGTAATTCTTCAGGACATCCAGAATAAACCCTTCCTCAATCGCCTGTTTCATCGTGTACACATGGAAGGGTCTGTGTTTGATCACACCATCTTCTTCATATGCCGTTCCAAACAATTCTTCCGTCTTGTTCTTCGGCGTTGCGGTGAAGGCGAAATAGCTGGCAGTGCTCAGAAGTTTCCTTCCCTCCACCATAGCATTGATCTTATCCTCAATGTCTTCATCCCGAATCGCTCCGGACAGCGCCATGTTCATCTGCGCTGAGTTTCGACCGTTCTGACCAGAGTGTGCCTCATCAATGATAATTGCAAACTTGTTCTCCTTGTGAGCCTGACCGATGGTGGCAGCAATATACGGGAACTTCTCAACTGTAGTCACAATGATACGTTTGCCGTTCTGAATTGCCGTCTCCAGATCACTGGAATGCTCCGCCCAGACAACCATGTTCTTGACCTGAGTGAACTGTTTGATGGTATCCCGGATCTGCTTGTCCAGTATTCTGCGGTCTGTGACCACAAGAACCGAATCAATCATGGGATGACCGTCTTCTTCCAGACCAACAAGCTGATGCGCAAGCCATGCAATGGAATTGGACTTACCACTTCCAGGGCTGTGCTGAATCAGATACCTGGCACCGACACCATTATCTCTCACATCCTCCAGCAGTTTCGAAACGACATCCAGCTGATGATACCGGGGAAAGATCTGCTTCTCTGTCTTCCGACCAGTGTCTTCATCTACCTCAACTACAAGCTGTGCATAGTTCTCGATGATGAGAGAAAGCATGTTCTTGGTCAGGATATTCTTCCACAGATAATCCGTCATGATTCCATTCGGATTCGGCGGATTCCCGGCACCATCATTGTACCCTTTATTGAAAGGAAGAAACCAACTTTTCTTTCCTTCCAGCTTAGTACAGAACAGGATGGTTGCATCATCAACCGCAAAATGAACCAGGCAGCGTTTGAATGAGAACAGGAGATCATGTGGATCCCGGTCATTCATGTACTGCTCCACTGCATCCATCGTATTCTGCTTGGTAAACTGGTTCTTGAGTTCAATTGTGATGAGCGGAAGACCGTTCAGGAAGATGCACAAATCCAGTGCCAGCTTGCTCTGATCCTGAGAATAACGCAACTGTCGGGTTACAGAAAAGATGTTTTCCGAATACATTCTGCAAGCTTTGACATTGCTCTCTGTCGGTGTCATGTAGAACATAACCACATTGACCGGATATGCCTTGACACCGTTGCGCAGGACATCTGAGATTCCTCGCTTGGTAATCTCTCCCTGTAGGCGGTTCAGAAAAGCACGCTTCTTCTGCTCAGACTTGAACACACCAAGCTTTTCCATCGCGTCCGGCTGTGTATCAGCTAGAAAGCGAAGAAGGCGAGTTGAATCAATGGCGTATTCTTTATCATAATCCGCATTGGTGCCTTCCTCAAAGCCATTGTGATCAACAAGCCAGGAGACGATCAGAGATTCCAAGCCAGATTCCTTGATATTGGTCAAATGATTACTCCTCCTTCGTTCTTTTCCTAGCTTTCCTTTCGGCCTCTTTTATGGATTTCAGATACTCTTCCTCAACCGGAGAAAGATTCTGCGCTTGAAACTTTCTATATTCCTGCTTTGCTTTTTCCAATGCCTGTGTATGACTGATATTACCAGCATCTGTCAGCAATGCTTCTCCTGTCGATTTAAGGACGTTGTCCAGATGTTCCACATAATCGCTCATATACATTGGATTATGGCGCATAGCTTGAATCTCTGCAAAGTCAAAATAACCTGAAACAATATTATTCAAGATTTTCAGTTCATCTTCTGTTAAATAGTTTTTTGCTATGTCTATATCTTTCATAGTAGGAAAATCGCCCGCAAAGGTGGTCAGGCCCATGAACGGTTTCCCTGCATCAGCACGTTCATATATCACCTCAGCGGCCGTATGACCGTGAGCGGCATAATGAAGCTTGTTTTGCACAATCTTAAAAAAGGCAATAGACTCAGCACTCTTTGGATCGTAGTCAATGCTAGTAGCATAAAGATCAAGTACTTGGCGGTACATAACCTTCTCGGAAGATCGAATATCCCGGATTCGATCGAGCAGTTCACTCCAGTAACTGCCACCTCCCAGGTTCTTCAACCGCTCATCATCCATTGTAAAACCTTTAATCAAATATTCCTTCAGATGCTCTGTTGCCCAGCGCCGGAAATTGGTAGCAATAATTGATTTCACGCGGTATCCAAGGGAAATGATCATATCAAGATTATAGTATGGCAATTCTCTTGCAACCTGTCGATTCCCCTCCATGCGAACCTGTCGGAATTTCCGACAAGTTGAAGACTCTTCCAGCTCACCCTCCTCATAGATATGCTGTATATGCTCAACAACATTACTTCTGGAAGTTTGGAATAGTTCAGCCATTTGCTGCTGTGTCAACCATACTGTATCATCCACAAACCGAACATCGATTTTAGTGTTACCGTTATCCGTCTGGTAGATGATGATTTCCCCCTGATTCTTTTCAGATTCTGACATTCTTATTCCTCACATTCCTCTGTTTCTTCTTCTGTTTCCTCTGTTGGCGCTTCATCCGCCACATACTCGTACTCCGGTATTTCGATACTACGCACATCCATTTTGCCAGTCACGACATCGGAAATGAGGCGGATTTTGAGTTCCTGTAGAAGAGTGATTTCTTTCTCCTCCATCTCGATTGCCTGATCAATTTGTCCTGTCTGTTTGTGAATTGCATCGACAATTGTCCGTTGTTCTTCTTTTGGTGGTACGGGAAAAAGAATCGTCAAAAACTGTTCTGGATAGAGCCTCAATCGTGATTTACGAATGCCCGATGATAGAACAACATAGTTGTTCACAAGTGGACGGATTCTTAGCATTCGATCCAGATATTCTGGTATGAAATCATTGTTCCTTTGTTCGTATGTGTTATACGAAGGGCTGATAACTCCATCATAGCTTGAAACTGCAATTGCCCCTTGCCACATCCACATTGTGTTAGCTGCTATTTGACCTGGTTTACATTTTTTGTAGCCAACCAGTGACTCAGACTTAAACATGGTAACATTCTTCATTCGACGAGGAGTAATACCTGTAATGTGAGAAACTGTCAGCAGTTCTTCTGTTCCCGTCTCCGATCTGACATCAATTTCTTTAAATAGATTCTTTCCACGAGTTACTTTCCATTGTGAAGGAACAGACCCTAACCAAAAAGAACCACTATCGCGCATTTGCGCTTTTGCATCTACTCCATGTAAAACAAGATCAACCACTACAGCATCTTTACGTTCTTGAAGCAACTTGACTTGCTTCCTTTTCAAACCAATCAACCGGTTAATCTCCGAAACCTTCCAATCGAGGAAGCGAACGATCTGATCCTGTTCATCACGGGGTGGAATAGCTATACAAAAGTCTCTAATCT
Source organism: Clostridia bacterium (assembly GCA_017476605.1). Taxonomy (GTDB): domain Bacteria; phylum Bacillota; class Clostridia; order Christensenellales; family Aristaeellaceae; genus Ventricola. The sequence continues at coordinate 3,491 of JAFUZM010000220.1, read as the reverse complement.
TTGCTTGACTTATATTTGGCTGCGTTCCTCCAGCTGATAATGACACAAGGAATTCTTTGCCAAATATATACCAATACAATAAATAGCATAATGCTACTTTTTCGCTTGGCTGCAGTACGCAACACGCTTGATTTACACAGGCGTCGATCTCTGAAATTGCAACATTTCCTATTGATGCTCCATACATAGCAACAACGAGAAATGGTTTTTTGTATATTGAAAGAGCAGAACATGCTTTGATTGCTTGTGATGAAATCATCTTTTGTGTCTGTAATACTCTGATTCTCTTATACAGATCACCGCTTTGAATCCAATGGATATCACCACCATAATAGGATTCTACTGTAGTGGGAGGAGTGGTGCCACTTCCAATGTTCCTCATTAGCCTTTTTGTCTCTTGGTAACCCCAATGCTCTGGCAAAGAAGATACCCACAAAGATTCAATAGCCTTATATTTTGAGTAGCTCATCCCAGTCCCTCCAGTATCCCAGCTAGCATACCACCAGCCTGCTCTTCGAGAGCTTTCAGATCAGCAATGATCTCACTCATCTCTCTCAATTCAACAGGTTTGTAGAAGTACTTGGTAAAGCTGATCTCATATCCAATCTGAGTCTTCTTCTCGTCCACCCATGCTTCAGGTGCATATGGCAATACCTCTTCCTGGATAAAACTATCAATGCCGCCATCATATTTAAACGGAATGATCTCGGTGTCGGTCTTTTCCTTATCCGCTATCGGCTTGCCTTTCTTATCCTTCAGCACCTTTCCATTCTCGTCCAATTGCGGCTGCAGAACCGTAACCTTCCAATAGCCAAACTCATCATTACCAAATATCCTGCTCTTCTCGTTCTCCTCCATACCAAGGAACATCCTTACGATCTCGTTCCTGATTTCCGGTGAGAACTCGCAGTTCTTCTTGCCCATATTCTTCCGGAGAGGTTCTTTCATACCAGTGGCATCAATCAGCTGGATCTTCCCTTTGCGGCGCTCTTCCTTCTTATTCGACAGCACCCAGATGAAAGTCCCAATGCCTGTGTTGTAGAACATGTTTTCAGGCACAGCAATGATGGCTTCCACAAGATCGTTTTCGATCAGATACCTTCTCGCGTTGCTCTCACCTGAACCTGCATCACCCGTAAATATTGAAGACCCATTATGCACTTCGACAATACGGCTGCCCAGTTCTGTATCCTTCTTCATCTTGGCCACATTGTTGAGCAGGAACAGAAGCTGCCCGTCACTGGTCCGCGGGATCATGGAAAGCAGTTCGCCATCACCCACATATGCGTTGAACCGGGTGTCCAGAATTTCCTTCTTTCCACCCATTTTCTCGGCATCGGTCTTCCAGCTTTTACCATATGGCGGGTTGGAAAGCATGAAGTCAAACTGTTTAGATGGATGCTGGTCCATGGAGAGAGTGGATCCAAAACCGATATGATCAGCCTGATCGCCATCACCTTTCAGCAACATATCAGCAGTGCAGATAGCATAAGTTTCCGGGTTAATCTCCTGACCGAACAGATGGATGGATACATCCTTTCCACGTCTCTGTGCTAGTTTCAAGAGTCGATCCTGCGCAACCGTAAGCATACCGCCTGTGCCGCACGCTCCATCATAGCAGGAATACGTAGCATCCTTGATCTGATCAGCCACGGGCAGGAAGATGAGATCTGCCATCAACTCCACTACATCTCGCGGGGTCCAGTGTTCTCCGGCTTCCTCGTTGTTTTCTTCGTTGAACTTGCGAATCAGCTCTTCAAAGATCGTGCCCATACCATGATTGTCCAGGGCTGGGTGCAAAAGGATCTCACCATCCTTATAGACCGGATTCGGGCTCAAATTGATATCTTTGGAAACGAACTTCTCTATCACAGCACCAAGGATGTCCGCTTCGATCATTGTGTCAATCTGGTTGCGGAACTTGAACTTATCCAGAATTACCTGCACATTGGGCGAGAAACCATCCAGATACGCAATAAAGTCCGCCTTGAGTGTCTGAGCCTTTCCACGGCTGGTAAGGTCTTTCAGGAGGAATGGCGATGCATTACAGAAAGCCTGTCCCGCTGCATTGCAAAGTGCAGGCCACTGATTGTCCACACCGGCGGTATCAAGCATAGTCTTCATCTTAAGGACTGAATCCTTGGTGCCTTCCAGCATTGCATCCAGTCGACGAATGACAGTCATAGGGAGAATCACATCGCGATACTTGCCGCGCACATACACATCGCGCAGGCAGTCATCTGCGATTCCCCATATAAAGCTCACTATCGAATTATGGACCTGATTATCCATCTGCTCCTCCTTGTTGCTTTTTCTATATTCTACTTCTATTTTCTTCCCGTTTGGTCGCTTCAAAAGCGACATTTTTTCTCCAAAAGGGTATACCACCCCAGTTTTTTCGATTATAACATAATTTACACCAAACCAAAACCCAAAAAACTACTCATGCAACACCATCAAATCAAAAACCGCATCCCTTTCTCACACTCAAAACCACACACCAGAAAACAAAAATAGAAACAGAAAAGCAGAGAGAAAAAATCAAAGTCAATCAAAATCAAACAGAAACCCAACTAAAAAAAGCAGAAGGTTTTACGCCTTCTGCTCTTATATTACTCTTCTTCCGGCCTTCGGCTCTTCTCTTCTTATCATCTATTCATTCTTCTCTTTCGGCCTACGGCTCTTCTCTTCTTATCATTCTATTTATTCTTTTCTTCCGGCCTTTGGCTCTTCTCTTCTTATCATTCTATTTATTCTTCTCTTCCGGCCTTTGGCTCTTCTCTTCTTATCATTCTATTTATTCTTCTCTTCCGGCCTTTGGCCTTATCTCTTCTTCTCTTCCGGCCTTTGGCCTTATCTCCTCTTTTTCAGACAACCACTCGCTCCAGGACACCTCATAGTTTACCGCGTGGACGTATTCATAGAACAAAGGAGTCATTCTGGCTTTCTCCGCATAATACGGCGCCTTATAGTTATCTTCTGTATACAGTGGATAGCTGCCTCCAAGCATCGTCTGCCGGACGACGATATCTTCCATCGCAAGCTGTGGATTTTTCATCATATCGTAGACCATCATCAGTATGCCTGTTCGCCCTTTGCCTGCCTGACAGTGGAAGTGCAGCCAGACGTCATCCTTATCCTTCACAAACTCAATAAAGGTGTCTAACGTGTCCGGTGCAGGCCAGGTGTGATCCTGAATAGGAAGTCGGAAATATTCAAACCCTTCACTTTCGACGAGTTCTCTTTCGGTCATAAAGTGCTCGACGTGTATCTCGGTTTCCTTGACCGGCTCTTTTGTGCCGTAGGCTTTGATGACCGTGCCAACCATCGGCTCAAAGCGCTCCTGCTCATCCCTCTCAATTTCTTCAAGGCTCATCCCGACGTTCGCCCAGTTGTGTAAGCCGTACCATGAGATCGGGATGCCATTAACGAAACCGTGGCTTTCCTGCCGGAGGTCAATGATGATGACGCGCTTCCCTTCAGCACACGCC
>JAFUZM010000219.1 GCA_017476605.1 Clostridia bacterium | reverse complement strand
GATTAAGAAAATGAAAAAGCTTGTTGTACTTCTATTGGTTCTGGTGATGACATTGCCGACCTTGATTGTCCCCACTGCTTTTGCAGATGATGCGGAGGATATTGAGGCATTTTTTGAGCTGATTGATCTTCTCAGCACACTGGAAGACCAGGATGAATCAAGTTCAAAATCCAAGTCCTCAAGCAAATCACCCAGTCCGTATGTCGAACCGTCCTATGCGCCGGTGACTGCCGTTACTCCCTATTATGCCAATGTCCGGACAAATGGCGGTGTCCTTAACGTTCGCAACAAAGCAAACAAAGGCGCAACCATTCTTCTGAAGCTGAGCAATGGCAGTTCCCTTCTGGTGAAAGGATATACTGGCAGCTGGCTGCAGGTCGAGGCAAACGGCGTCACCGGATTCGTTCCAAGCCGCTATGTAACCGGAGCCGTACAAACCTCCAATCCTGTCGGTACTGTTCAAAATGCCGGCGTACCTGTTGCCTCCTATGGCGAAAACTATTATGCGATCGTCAACCCGTCCAACAATTTCGTCAATCTGCGTTCCACGCCTTCTACTGATTCACCCGTACTCAACGTATACTATTATGGCTACAGGCTGAAAGTTCTCACGAATCTTGGTAATTGGTGCCAGGTACTGGATGAGACAACTGGTGTCACAGGATACATGATGTCAAGTTTCCTGCTTCGTGACAACGGTGCTGTAAATAGTTACGGAAATAACGGCTGATAAACAGGAGGGATAAACAATGAAAAAGAATCTGTTCGCTGTCCTTATGCTTGTTCTTGTGCTGTTTTGCTGTGTTGCTTTTGCAGAAACAGCGCTTCAAAGCCAGACTGTATCTGAAAAGATCGCTCTCTGGGAACATGACGTAGTTGTCGTGGACCAGAAAGAGCAAAGCACGTCCTATCCCCTGGTTGTGACCTTAGAGCCGAAAGCACCTGTGGAGCTCACCGTTCTTCCGGTTGCAGAGAATCTGAGCAGCGAGGTATTTGTCTGTAAGGTTACCCGCGAGGGTGTTGGCGATGTCATGATCGCCGTCTCTCCTGCCAACCGTGGCCTCCACTATAATCTGAATGACTATACCCAGGAAATGCTGGACGAGTATATTCGCTCTGTCGTTGAGGGAAACTACGCTGAGGGCACCTACACAGCAGAAGTCCTTACAAGCGAGGGCGGCAATACATTTGTCCGTGTCGGAACAGAATACCAGGAAACACTGTCCACCATTTATGACGACTTTACCATGGAGTTCCAGCTGACACATTTATCCGAGGAGAATACGCTTGAACCTCTGACAGAGGAAGATCATGCATTTGCCATTGAAATCTTCCAGAGTGTCTGGACTGAGGATGCCGAAATTCCGGACATGGATACAGAAATAACCATCAATGTAAATAACAAAGTATTAACCGATCTGGGCGTTGAAAATGCAGATTCCATTGCGGATGTTCTCAATAAGGTTACTTTCCTTCTCCATGGCCAGGATGATCTCCTGCATTTTGCCGTAAAATCCGATGAAAATGAAGTTGTCAATCTGGACGTTACGGTTCAGGACGACGGCGTCCTCCTTCAGAGCAATGTCCTTGAGGATAAGGGAATCTTCTTCTCAAAGGCGGTTATTGAGCAGGCTGCTAAGAGCGCAGCCAGCAGGGATGCCTCTGATCTGCCGACAGCCCTTCCCGTGATCCGCTTTGAAAAGACGATGGCCGCCGCTGCAGATGCGGTTGTTTTGGATGCAAATGATGACGGAGCCATGACCCTTACCATTTCCGCCGAGGCAGCTGCTCGTGTTCTTGATTCCATTTCTGAGGATCTCAAGAACTCCGAAGATCTCGTAAGACTCCCGGCTTTGTTCGGTCTGGGTGATATGGATAAGGATACCATCGAGATGATCGTTGACCTTGCCATTGATTCTGTTAAGGATATGCTCCCGGATGAAAATCTTGTCTATCTGGCTCTCACCACAGATGAAAGTGGAAACCTTTCAGCCGAAGGCAAAATTACATACAATACCGTTGAGTATAATTACGATGCCGCAACGGAAGATTTCACGACCAGCAAAATCCCGAACGTGATCAGCCTCACTGCCACCATGTCAAGTGACAATGACGCCACCAACATTCGTGCACTGTGCGTTATGGAAGCAACGGATGCGCAGCCTGCTGCAGGAATCCGCTTCGTGGCTTCTCTTGAGAACGATGGAGAATTTAATGATGAGCTTGCCGGCGGAAACGCCGTCGATTCCGACATCGTCCCAGCGTTCACCCTCACAGCGGAAAACACACAGGCTCCGGATGAACTTGGCTCCCTCCAGATGCTTCGCTTCGCACTCAATATCGCGGATGATACCGGCAAACTGCAGGAAGCTTTCAGTCTCGTCAATCTGTTCACCGGTGTTGGCAAAGACAACATCCAGGCCTTTATTGTGAATATGGCCGGCTATGAGGATCCGGTTGCCGTCGTGCGGACACGCGATGTCTTTAGCGAGACCATCACCGTCCCTGCTCCGGCTGAAATCATTCCGTCTGAGGAGATCGACGAAAAGCTCTTCAACGAACTCATGGGAACCGTATCTGAGAAGCTTATGAGCCTCTCCGGAAGAACTCAGGAATAATTCAAAGAGACATCCTCAGACGGGTGTCGTAAACAGTGATCGTGTTTTGCATAAACGGCATGGCCTGCGGGTCATGCCGTTTTCTGTTTCATCCATTGGATCCCTGGAAATCAGTGCAAATGGTTACGGAAACGCCTGTCGCTATCTTGAACGGCGCACTGAGAAAAGCTGCCTTAATTGGTCCTCTCCATACAAATTTGAAAACACTCTTGACTCTCACATTGTGGTAGGCATTATCATCTACCCGAGCTCAAAAATCGGCAACAGGAGGTACCGCCATGCTGAAAATCGGAGAATTTTCAAAACTGTCCAGAATAAGCATCAGAATGCTCCGCCACTATGATGAGATTGGGCTTTTGAAGCCCGCTGAAATCGACCGATTCACGGACTATCGGTATTACAGAGAGGATCAGCTTCCAACAGCAGGCCGTATTGTCGCGTTGAAGGAGATGGGATTCTCCCTTTCCGATATCATCCGAATCCTTGAGATCTACGATGACCGGAACCAATTAGAACAGTTCTTCTCTGCCCGCCAGAAGGAACTGGAGGCCCTGTCACAGGATACGGCGCACAAGCTGACGCTTCTGGACACAGCCTGGAAAAGGCTGAGAAAGGAAGAAAACATGAGCTATACTGTTACACTTAAAACCATTCCCGAACGCTATGCTGCAACCATCCAGATGACCATCCCGCGCTATGAGGACGAAGGAATGATTTGGGGCAAACTGGCAGAGGAAACCTGCCGGATGAATCTCATGGAGGATGACCCCTGCCTGCGTGCTGTGACCTATCTAGACGGTGAGTACAAGGAAGAAAACGTGGAGATGATGGCATGGAAGACCGTTAAGGGCAGTTATCCCGACACGGAGCATGTGAAATTCCGTACACTACCGGAAGTGACAGTGGCAAGCTGCACCTATCAGGGAAGTTACACCCGGATAACGGAAGTTTACGCTGCTGTCATCGCATGGATGAAAACCAACGGCTATGCCCCTGTGGCACCGATGTTCAACATCTATCATGTCAGCCCGCATGAGACACAGAATCCGGATGAATTCGTGACGGAAATCTGCTATCCGGTAAAGAAGAAATAACAGGAATCACGCGTCGATATGTCTTGCAACTGAATTGTCAGGCGTTTTGGCTTCATTTTTCATTAATCAAGAGGCATCTTTTTCTTTTTTTCATGGTATTGAATTTATGATAAAGTATTAACATCATACCCAATAATGGATTATAATAGCATAATAATTTATACCATCAAAAAAGGGAGACCGCATTATGTCTATTGTTAAGTACCATAATCAAAAAACCGGTCAAGTTCTGGTATACGAATCTACACCTCATTATGATCCCAAAACACAACAGAATCGTCCGCAGCGTAAGTACCTTGGATACGAAGATCCGGTAACGCATGAATTCCATCCTTCTTCAGGAAAACGAGGAAGACCTTCAAGCAAAGCGAAAACTGAGCAAGAAGCAGATCCGAATCTGCCCGATTTCGAAGCACTATACAAAAGTGCTGCAAGTGAGACGGTCAGCATAAAACAACAGCTGACTGCTCTGCAATCTGACATGAAGCATCTCCAGGAAGAGAATAAGAAACTGGCTCAGCTCGTTAAAGAATACGAACAAAGCTTCCGTGCTATTCACAAATTATCAGGATCACATATCACTGATTAAGCATTCGCTTTGGAACTACTGGGAGAAGGCTAGAAAAAAGGAACAGTCCAGTTTCAAGGAACTTCGAAAAAGAGGAAGATGATTTGCCCATAATAATGGGGATCATCTTCCTCTTTATACTCAGAAAGTCCCTATCTGGCTTGGAACTATGGCTAAGTCATCCTCCAGTTTCCTCTGTATCGGGTGACGCTACACGCTCAAGGCTCAGATTCGGAAGCACCTTTGAATATCCTTCCACTTTCCCAGCACCAGAATCGTCTGATTCGGTTTCATTTCCGTTTCACTGGTAACCGCTATGCTGGGATTCCCTTGTCCTCGGACGGCGAGAAGATTCAATCCGTATTTCTTGCGGATATCCAGCTCACCAACCGTTCGGCCAACCCACTCCTCAGGAACGGTGAGATCGTAAATGGCAAACTCCTCATCCAGCGCAATATAGTCAAGAACACGATCCGTCGTATGGCGGATGGCACTCCACTCCGCCAGCTGTTTTTCCGGGTAGATCACATCATCCGCACCATTGCGCAGCAGGAACTGACGCTGGACCTCCTGAGAAGCACGAGAAACAACCTTCTTTGCGCCAAGCTCCTTAAGGTAGGAGGTGACCACCAGGGAGCTCTGAAAATCGTCACCAATGGCAACAAAGCATACATCATAATTATCCACACCAAGAGATGCAAGAAAGTTCTTATTCGTCGCATCACCGATCTGTGCATCCGTCACCATGGGCAACACTTCATTGACGCGATCCTCATTTCGATCGACCGCCATCACCTGATGATTCAGTTCATCCACCTTTTCCACAATATGCTTGCCAAACCGGCCGAGGCCGATGACCAATACGGATTTCATTCTTTTTCTCCTCTACAAGTACATTTGTTGATTTGCCAGGTACCAGCTTCCTGACAAATTGTCGCGCATGACATTTACCCAACGGTGATTTTCTCAAGCGGAAGGGTGCTGTTATTGACTTTTTTCCCTGCCTGTGTCGCATAAATCAGCGTCAGGCCACCAACGCGTCCCATGAACATGAGAACGATCAGAATGCAGCGGGAAAGCTGCGACAGCTGACTTGTAATCCCCAGCGTCACCCCTACCGTTCCCAGTGCAGATCCGGTTTCAAACAGGCAGGTAAGAAGCGGCAGCTGCTCAACACGGCTGATGATGAGCCCGCTTACATAAAACAGTACGGTGTACATCATCAGTATGGCCACGGCATTTTTGACCACATCATCACCAAGGCGTCTCTTGAAGCAGGTCACGTTGTCCTTTCTGCGAAAGACCGACAGAGCCGTCATGAGAAGCACCGCGACAGTCGTGGTTTTCATGCCGCCCGCCGTTGATCCCGGAGAGCCGCCAACCAGCATAAAGGCAATCATCATAGCCTGTCCGGACCCGCTGACGCTGGCAAGGTCAATGGTATTAAACCCCGCTGTGCGAAGTGTCACGGACTGAAATAAGGCAGGCAGAATGCGCTGAGCTGCCGGTGTTCCTTCCATTTCAAACAGGACAAGCCAGAGAAACGGAATCATGACCATGATAAGCGATGTCAGAAGCACAATTTTACTCTGCAGCCGATACTGCTTGATGTGAATGCCGTGTTTCCTGACATCATTCCATACAAGAAAGCCGATCCCTCCGATGGTGATGAGAAGCATGATCGTGATGTTGAGGGGCACGTTTTGCGCAAAGGGCGTCAGAGATGAGAACGGTTCCTCCGTTCCCATCAGGTCAAACCCCGCATTACAAAAGGCGGAAATCGAATGAAAAAAGGCGTACCATATTCCTTTTCCGAGACCGAACCGAGGGATCATCACGGGAAGCAGCAAAAGGCCTCCAAGTGCCTCAATGGTCAGGGATGTCCCGACAATGAAGCGGGTCAGTCTCACAATGCCGCCCACCTGTGGAGCCGCAATGGATTCCTTCATCACGCTTCGCTCCATGAGCCCGATCCGTCTGCCGGATAAAAAGGCCAGCAATACGGCAACCGTTACGACCCCCATGCCGCCAATCTGAATGAGCAGCAGGAGGACAGCCTGGCCAAAGCCTGTCCAGTACGTAATGGTATTCTGCACAACCAGTCCGGTAACACAAACGGCGGATGTGGCCGTAAAGAGGCAATCCATAAAGCGTGCATGTCCCGGTTCACGGCTTGCAATCGGCAGATAAAGCAGCAGCGTCCCGATCAAAATGAGGGCAATAAATCCCAGTGCGATGGTTTGGAATGTCGTCAGCCGAACCTTGCCAATGCGTTCCATTCCGTTTCTCCTTCCAGATCAGTTTGCTCAGATTATACCACAAAACCGGTATCCGTACAGATGAAAGATAGCAGCATATACGTTCCATGGATGAAAATGCTGCAGCTTCGCAAAATACAAAGCCGCTGACAGGCAACTGCCTGTCAGCGGATAGTTGCGAAATGTGCCCTGTTCCTGTGGCCGTGAAGCTCTGTGCCTGCAGATGATTACGAATCAAAGAAGGCCTGTCCGTTCACATTCAGCCGTTCCGTCTTCGGATACTCGAAGATCTTCGTCTGATCTGCATTCTTAAGATATTCGACATACCGTTTTGCCTCCCAGCGGGCCATGGGCAGGTCATGCATCAGATAATTGCCGCAGTTTTCGGGGGTTGCACCGGGAACCTCGCCTTCATATGTGCTCATATGTTCAAAGGCTTCGAGGATAATGGGATAAAGATCTTTGGACGCCGGGCGTCCCTTGATGATGATGTAAAATCCCGTCAGGCATCCCATAGGGCCCCAGTAGATCAGTTCATTTTTCCACTTCGGATGGTTCCTGAGATACGTTGCAACCACGTGTTCAATGGTATGCATCGCTGCAGGTGCAATCGCAGGTTCCTGGTTTGGCACCTTCATTCGAATATCATAGGTCGTGGCCAGTTCTGTTCCCAGTGTATCCACCCGGCTCTCATAGATACCGGGGATAATCTTTGTATGGTCCACAGAAAAGCTTGGAATTAAGTCCATGAGTGTTCCTCCCTATCTTATTTGTTTCTTCCCAGTGCAAAAGCACGTCTGTTGATCTCCAAAAAACGTTCCGGGACGCAGCGCTCGAGTGCCTGCATCCATTTTTCCTCAGGATATGTCCACAGCGTGGAGAGACGTCCGAGGAGCACTACATTGGTTGCCTTGGCTGAACCGGCTTCCTCGGCAAGGCTGAGACAGTCAAGCGCATGTACCTGTGCCCCATGCGCCTCAAGCTTTGAAAGAATATCGGCCGGATACTGAGCCACACCGTTGACCACCGGCATCGGGTCGATCTGCTGTGTATTGGTAATGATAGTTCCGCCTGCCTTAAGGCTGGGCAGCCAGCGGGCCGCCTCCAGCAGCTCAAAGGACACGATGCAGTCAGCTTCACCCTTTGTGATAATCGGAGAATAGACACGGTCTCCGTATTTCACATACGTAACAACCGAACCGCCTCTTTGGCTCATGCCATGTACCTCGGAGACCTTGACATCATACCCTTCCTCAAGGAGAAGCGTGCCGAGAATCCGGCTGGCAAGAAGGGAACCCTGACCGCCGACACCGACGATCATGATACTGCCGCTGTTCATGACATCTTCCCTCCTTCTATTGCATTAAAGGCACACATCTGCGTACAGACACCGCAGCCAACACACTGTGCAGCATCTATGACTGCTTTCCCCTCCCGCATGGAAATGGCCGGACAGCCGATTCGCATGCAGCTCTTACATCCGCGACAGGATTCTGTCCGGATGGACAGCGGAGGCTTTCTCTTTACGCCCTTCAGAAGTGCACAGGGACGTCTTGAGATGATGACAGATGGCTCATCCATCTCGAGTGCCTCGCGTACCGCCGCCTCAGTATCCTTAAGATCATAAGGATCGCAGATACGCACATGGTCAATGCCCATTGCGCGGCACAGCGCTTCAAGGTCCACCCTGGTGGCCGGCTCGCCCTTGATATTGAAGCCGGTCGTGGGGTTCTGCTGATGTCCCGTCATGCCCGTAATGGAATTGTCCAGGATGATGACCGTAGAGGCGCTGCTGTTGTAGACGATGTCCGCCAGTCCCGTCATGCCGGAATGCATGAACGTGGAGTCACCGATGACCCCCACCATCCGATGATCATAGGCACCGTTGCTGGCCTTGATAAAGCCATGCATTCCGGAGAGGGAGGCACCCATGCAGACATTGAGGTCCATGGCATTCAGCGGAGCAAAAGACCCGAGAGTATAGCACCCGATGTCGCCAAAGACTGCACACTTCAGCTTTGAAAGCACGTAGAACATTCCGCGGTGCGGACATCCGGCACACATGACTGGCGGCCGCGGCGGCAGACTTTCCTCAAGCGCCTGGCTGGCTGGGGACGTTTCGCCCATGCAGGTTCTCACAACCTGCTGCGAGAATTCATCCACCATGGGGAAACGCGACTTGCCCTCGATATTGGCAATGCCAAGGGCACGACAGTGCGTTTCAATCACCGGGTCGAGCTCCTCGACCACGATCACCCGGGAAACCGAATCCGCAAAGGTCCGGATCATCGTTTCGGGGAGTGGATTGACCATGCCCAGCTTGAGCACCGGATACCGGTCTCCATAGACCTCTTTCACATACTGATAGGAGATGCCGGAGGTGATAAAGCCGATGCTCTTGTCCTCCCCAGGTTCAATCCGGTTGAACCGGTTTGTCTCCGCCAGCGCAATCAGATCCTGTGTTCTCTTTTCAACCTTCACATGCGCTTTCTTGGCCTGCGCCGGCAGCATGACGCGTCCCTGATCCTTAACATAGGGAATTGCTGCGCGCTCCTCCCGCGGTTCCGGATTCACAATGCTCTGGGAGTGGCATACCCGCATGACCATCCTGAGAAATACCGGCGTCTGATACGTCTCAGAGAGCTCCATTGCCTGTTTGGCAAAGCACCGCGCTTCCTCTGAATCCGCCGGCTCCAGCATCGGCAGCTTTGCCGCGATGGCATAATGCCTTGAGTCCTGCTCGTTCTGAGAGCTGTGCATGCCGGGATCATCTGCCACGCAGATGGTCAGGCCTGCCTGCACACCGATGTAGGAGATGGAAAACAGCGGATCCGCGGCCACATTGAGGCCAACATGTTTCATGCAGCAGGCCGCCCTCGTTCCGGCCAGACTGGCGCCGAACGCGGCCTCCAGAGCCACTTTCTCATTCGGCGCCCACTCGCAGAAAATCTCGGGATACTTTACCGCTTCCTCCGTGATCTCCGTGCTGGGCGTCCCCGGATAGGAGGAAATAAAGCCAGTTCCCGCCTCATAAAGGCCCCGGGCCACCGCCTTATTTCCAAGCATCAATTCCTTCATTTCACAATCGCACCTTCCAGATTACTTTCTGTTTTCATAGGCAACCAGGTATTCCTCACCGTACATCCGCCTGAGCTTCGGCTTTTCAATCTTTCCGGTCGCATTGCGCGGTACCGGTGCAAAGATAATTTTTCTCGGCCGTTTATATTTCGGCAGTCCCAGGCAGAAGGTATTGATCTCCTCCTCGGTACAGGTCATTCCTTCCTTCACTGCAATGATGGCACCGGCGATTTCGCCAAGCCGCGCATCCGGAAGGCCGATGACCGCAACGTCATTGATCTTGTCATAACCGCGCAGGAAGTCCTCGATCTGTACAGGATAGAGATTCTCGCCGCCGGAGACAATGACGTCCTTTTTCCGGTCAACCAGGAAGATGAAGCCATCCTCATCCTCCATGGCCACATCTCCCGTTTTGAGCCATCCGTCCTCCGTCAGCACTTCTGCGGTTGCCTCAGGATTGTGATAGTAACAGGTCATGACGCCATCACCGCGAACGCAGAGTTCGCCCGCCTCGCCTTTTTTGACAACGTCCCCGTTTTCCCGGATGATCTTGCATTCCCATCCATATCCGGGAACACCGATGGCACCGACCTTATGGGTATTCTCGACGCCCAGATGGACACAGCCCGGGCCAATGGACTCGGAGAGGCCGTAGTTGGTATCGTACTGATGGTTCGGGAAATACTCGAGCCAGTGACGGATCAGGGAAGGCGGAACCGGCTGTGCACCGATGTGCATGAGACGCCACTGATCCAGATGATAATCCGATATTTTGAGTGATCCGTTGTCAAGGGCATCCAGGATGTCCTGCGCCCAGGGGACCAGAAGCCACACGATGGTGCAGTGTTCTGTGGAGACCGCGCTGAAAATGTACTCCGGCTTGGTGCCACGCAGCAGAACCGCTTTTGAACCGGAAACAAGGCTTCCGAACCAGTGCATCTTGGCGCCGGTATGATAAAGCGGCGGGATGCAGAGGAAACAGTCCTCATGCGAGGTGGAATGGTGTGTCTGCTCGACAATGGCCGCATGCATCAGACTGCGATGTTTATGGAGAATCGCCTTGGGAAAGCCCGTCGTGCCCGAGGAGAAGTAAATGGCACCGTCGTCATCATCCGTAATCGTGATGTCCGGTGCTTTGCTTGAGCAGTCAGCCACAAGGTCGCGATAGCTTTCGGCAAATGTCGGGCAGTTTTCCCCGACATAGATCAGAAGGCGGTGAGGAATCAGGCGATCCGCCACAGATTCAATTCGTCCGATGAACTCCGGACCGAACACCAGTACATCCACCTCTGCCAGATCAGCACAGTAAAGGATTTCATCCGAGGAATACCGGAAATTAAACGGGACAGCAAGTGCACCGGTCTTAAGAACGCCAAAATAAATGGGCAGCCACTCAAGACAGTTCATCATGAGGATGGCAACCTTATCCCCCTTCTTCACACCACGGGAGAGGAGCATATTGGCAAACCGATTGGCTTTTTCATCAAAGACACGCCATGTGATTTCACGACGATACGGAGCAGCAACGGTGGGCTGAATCAGGGAATATTCCTTCCAGGTCATCCGCCGATTGTCCTGCTGTTCAGGATTAAGCTCTACCAGCGCAATCTCATCACTGTATAATTTGCGATTGCGCTCCAGATACTGTGTAATAGGCATTCCAGTCTCTCCTTTTCAAAACGTTTCGGATGCAGAAAGTATAGGAAACCGTTCCTTTCTTGTCAATAGACAAATGCACGGCATCCGTCTTCCCACAGCCTTTCTTTACAATTGTTCCCGGTTTCGCTATAATGCGAGACATCTGCTTTTCTTTCAGGAACAGAATCCTGACAAATCGCTTGGCAAATCAACTACCCCAGATATACCTGTAGAGGAGGGTTCCCTTGAATCAGATTGATGAAACCATTGTCAGCAAAAACGAACAGGAAGCCGCTGCCCAGGTTCGGACGATTGGCTTTACCGCAGACCTCGGCATTGAGCTCCTTCGTCTTGAGCCCGGTCGCTGCGAATGTGAACTGCGCCTTGAGTCAAGACACCTCAACACTCTCTCCATTGTCCACGGTGGCGTTCTCTATTCCCTGGCAGATACTGCTTCGAGTCTGGCGGCGGCCTCCTATGGCGGGGGCGGCAGCACCGTGAGCGGAAGTATTGACTATCTGCGTGCCGCAAAAGGAACCACGTTGCACTGCACAGCAGAGGTCGTCAAATACGGCCGTCACCTCATCTGGACCTCTGCCGAAATCACAGATGATCTCGGAAAGGTCTGCTGCAAGAGTCAGTTCATTCACTATCAGATGGAGGGCGCGGCAAACTTTGGCATCCAGCCTGTTTTCAAAGAAGATGCCCCAACCCCTGCTCCTTAAAAAGGGAATTTGCCCGGCAGAGCCGGGCAAAGCCCTATCAATCAAATTTTCACCGAGCGTCCGGCTTGCCGGACGCTTATTTGGTTTCGTCGCCCAGCGCTTCGCGGGCTTCCACAGTGACTTTCCGGCTGTATCCGGCAAAGGCAAAGTCCACCGTCTTCTTGTCCGGCGCCGGCGTCACAAAAGAGACCACCGGGACGATGACAAGGCCGGCAAGCATGGCAAACGCGCCGCAGTTAATGGGGGACTGAAGGAACGGCGGGAACATGGGGCGTGCAAACAGATTGAGCACCATAATGCCTGCACCGAAAATAAAGCTTACCCATACAGCTGCCTTGCTGGTTCTCTTCATATAAAGACCGTACATGAAGGGAGCCAGGAATGCACCGGCAAGCGCACCCCAGGAAACACCCATGAGCTGAGCAATAAAGGTTACATTCCTCTGATACTGAATGATCGCCAGGATGACGGAAATCAGGATAAAGATGACGATAAGGATGCGCATGACCAGAACCTGCTTCTTTTCATCCATCTCCTTGATGACATTGCTCTTGAGGAAGTCAATGGTCAGTGTGGAACTGGAGGCAAGAACCAGGGAGGACAGGGTGGACATGGAAGCTGAAAGCACCAGAATGACAATGACGCCGATGAGGAGCGGTGAGAGTCCTTCCAGCATGGTAGGAACAACGGAATCATAGCCGCCCGTCGCAATGTCAACCTTGTCCGAATAGAGCCGTCCAAAGCCGCCAAGGAAATAGCAGCCACCGGCTACGATGATGGCAAATGCCGTCGAGATGATGGTTCCCTTTGAAATCGCCGCCTCGGTTTTGATCGCATAGAATTTCTGGACCATCTGCGGCAGTCCCCAGACACCCAGGCTGGTCAGGATAACCACCATGAGAAGGTTCGCCGGGTCCGGCCCGAAGAAGGAGGCAAAGACACCCGGAGTTTCGGAAACCGCAGGATCACTGACCTCTGCAAGCTTGGTAATAGCACTCAGGAATCCGCCGTTCTGGTTGAGCACCGCAAGGATGACCGCGCAGATGCCTACCAGCATGATCATGCCCTGGATGAAGTCATTGATGGCCGTGGCCATATAGCCGCCTGCAATCACATAGATGCCGGTCAGAATCGCCATGATGATGATGCAGACCGTGTAATCAATGTTGAAGGCCATGCCAAAGAGACGGGAAAGGCCGTTATACAGAGAAGCCGTATAGGGAATCAGGAAGATGAAGATAATTGCGGAGGAACCAATGGTCAGCGCCTTGCTGCCATACCGGCGACCAAAGAATTCCGGCATCGTCCGGCTGTCAAGCTGCTGAGTCATGATACGGGTGCGGCGTCCAAGAACCGCCCATGCCATGAGAGAACCGATGAAGGCATTTCCAAGGCCCACCCATGTGCTGGCAATGCCATAGCGCCATCCGAACTGACCGGCATATCCTACAAAGATAACCGCCGAAAAATAGGAGGTTCCATAGGCAAACGCAGTCAGCCACGGGCCGACAGAACGTCCGCCCAGGACGAACCCGTTGACATCTGTTGAATGGCTGCGGCAGTAAAGACCGACACCAATCATAATACCGAAAAAGACCACAAGCATTGCGAGTTTGAGGAACATATAACCTCTCCTTTCTTTTTAGGAGAGCAAAAAAACGCCCTCCTGTCCATTGACAAGAGGGCGGAACATTCCGCGGTACCACCTCTGTTCGACGCATTCTCGCGAATGCATCCTCTGCGAGTCGACAATAATCAACCCTGCCAAAATGACGGTTGGCCTCCGTCGCAGCCTACACAGATTATCCTTCGGTGCGCAGCTCCTGGAGTGTAATTCCGCATGATATCCCTCTGTGTCTTGCACCAGCCGACACCTCTCTGCTCAGGGCAACATCAAGCGTACTGAAGTTCCATTCATCGCCTTTAAGTGCTAAGAGGATACCCCCATTTCAACAAATTGTCAATATCCAATTTTCATTTTTTCCAAACTTTCTTCTTTCAGTCTGCCTGGCGCAGCCCATGAAAGGGGCGCCAGGTTCCACGCAGAAGCGGCTCACTCCTCCCCTGAAGAAGCTCAGCACTGCTCCATTCGGGGAAGGTTTTCTTATTGGTGCCTGACACGCATGGAAGCGATGTTTATATATTTAGTATTATTTTGCTAGTTCTCAGAAAATATTTTGCTTAAAATATTGCATATTGCACAATGATTGGCTATAATTGTTCTGAAATTCGTATCCCTTTGTTTTTGTTTTTTGGATAGATTGATGATGAATCGTGGAAAGGTGCGGCATCATGAGCAATGTACGGGTACTTGCCTTTGATCTGGACGGGACACTGACGCAGCATAAGACAAAGCTGTGTGACCCAAATCTGAGTCTTCTTCAAGCCCTTGACAAAAAGTATACGCTGCTCATGGTTGGAGCCGGTGCCTGCATGCGGATCTTTACTCAGATGAACGGATTTCCCATTGACATTATTGGAAATTACGGAATGCAGTACTGCCGGTATGATGCCGCCACAGGAAGCCTGCGCGAGATTTATAACGAGCACACCCCCTGTGACAGAGCGTCTGTGGACCGGCGGATTACCGAACTCCGCCAAAAATACGGATATACCGAGTATGCCGGGGACAATGTCGAATACCATGCATCCGGATGCGTGACCTTTCCCCTGCTTGGTACCAGCGCCAGGATCGAGGACAAGCTGAGCTTTGATCCGGATCGGAGCCGGCGCCGGGTCTTTTATCAGGATGTCGTGCGCACCTTCCCCGAATATACAGTCTTCATCGGGGGAAGCTCTTCCTTTGATTTTGCCCCCAAGCCCTACAATAAATACTACGCCCTTGATCGCTACTGCAAAGACAACGGACTTGCCCATGATCAGGTTGTCTACGTCGGCGATGACTATGGAACCGGCGGAAATGACGAGGCGGTCTATGCCTCCGATTTCCGTTTTATATGTATCGATGACTATACCCGCTTTGGCGAGGCCATGGAAGACTTTCTCACGGCTCCGTCTGATCCCAAATAGAAACAGGAGTGGTAAAAAATGAGTGTAGAAATTACGATTCGCAACGCCCTCAAAAAATACGGGGACAACATCATTATCCCTGACCTCAGCGTCGACATTCATCCGGGTGAGTTTTTCACGCTCCTTGGCCCTTCCGGCTGCGGCAAGACCACCCTTCTGCGCATGATTGCCGGATTCAACAGCATTGAAGGCGGCGATTTCTATTTCGGTGAAAAGCGGATCAATGACATTGATCCGGCCAAGAGAAACATCGGCATGGTTTTCCAGAATTATGCCATTTTCCCCCATTATACCGTCCGTAAAAATGTCGAGTTCGGCCTCAAGAACCGGAAGCTGCCCAAATCCGAAATCAAGATTAAGACGGATGAGTTCCTGAAGCTCATGCAGATCGACGCTCTGGCCGACCGTATGCCGGATCGCCTTTCCGGCGGTCAGCAGCAGCGTGTGGCCCTGGCCCGTGCTCTCTGCATTTCCCCGGATGTCCTTTTGATGGACGAACCGCTTTCAAACCTTGACGCCAAGCTGCGCGTCGAAATGCGGACCGTCATCAAGAACATTCAGAATGACGTGGGCATCACCTGCGTCTACGTGACCCATGATCAGGAGGAGGCTATGGCCGTCTCTGACCGCATTGCGGTTATGAACGCCGGCGTCATCCAGCACATCGGCACCCCGAAGAGCATTTACCAGCGCCCGGCCAACGTCTTTGTCGCCACCTTTATTGGCCGGACCAACATGCTCCGCGGAAATCTCGTCGTCGAAGGCGGAAAGGTCTGCATTAAGATCGGCAATTATCTGCAGGAGATCCTGACTGTTGCCCCCGAGTATCAGCATGATCAGGCGATCCAGCTGAGCGTCCGTCCGGAGGAGCTCCTGCTGAGCCGTGACCCGAATGCCCCCGGTCTCAAGGGAACGGTCAAGGATGCGATCTTCCTCGGACTCAACACCCACTATTTCGTAAAGCTTGATTCCGGCGAAGATGTTGAAATCATCCAGGAATCCTCCATTGAGGACACCCTTTCAAAGGGCTCAAAGATTTCCCTGACCATTAACACAGAAAAGGTGAACCTCTTCCTAGAGGATGGCAGCCTGAATATCCTGACCGGTGTTCACAACGATCTTGAAGTATGAGTAGACACTCATGAAGAATAAG